>JARIAA010000018.1 GCA_029264635.1 Psychrobacter sp.
TTAAGCATTCATTGACCAAACGCTGTTTAATTTTTTGACCACTCAATGTCGTTATCTGTCTGCTAACGGTATGTTTAATTGTATCATATCAAACGGTCGCTGGCAGCTAGCTTATGCGGGCAGCTTATTGTTCTATCTGACTCGCCAAGCGCCGTTTGGTGAAGCAAAACTTGCGGACGATGATTTGGCGATTAATTTTGGTGATCTGACCACCGACACTGACAAAGTAACGATTTTGGTTACCGTACCCCTAACTGAGAATGAAAAATGGCAACAGCTGGCGGTCAATGAATGCCTGATATTCCAAGATGGCGATATCATTTATAAAGACAGCCCAAGTCAGCGTAAGTTTTTGACCATTGAGGAAGGGATTGCGATAGCGAGATCGGTTGGGGCGAGTGTTTAGGAGTTCATTTTTACTTGTACTTTTAAAGCAAATGTTCCATCATAAAGTTAATAGTGAACTACAAATTAGGTGAAACCATGTTAGGCAATGACATTCAGATCAAGCAGCTGGTAGGCGTAGGAGATGTGCATCTCAGCTTTCAACCTGAGCAAAGAGTGTATTGCCTGATTGGTGAAAATGGTATTGGCAAAACTAAGTGTTTAGAAGCATTGTTTTCAACCGTGTTTATTCATAATGAATTTTTTATAAATGAGATAGCAAATTTTCATTTTGAAAATAAACTGTTCAACTTGTTAAAGTCTGATAAATACGATTTAGATTTATCTAATGTAGTAAAAACCCTTGGATACATAAAAGTTCTTCTGCATCAAGTTTGAATTTTGATATATCTACATCGTATCATACAATGCCTTCTGTATTTATAGGCGCTCAAGGGCGCGGCGATATGAATATGGATCGAAGAAGTATCAATGAAATTGGTAGTTATGAACAGAGAAGAGAAAAGTATTATAAGTATTTAGAAAGGGTATTCGTAAGTGAAGATGCTTTTCAGTCTACAAATATGGATATTGACGTTCATGAATGGATTATCCAGCGCGCCCAATCTGCCAATCCTTATCAGGCTAAAGAAGATAATCGAGAATTAGAAATCACAGTTTTATTAAGCCTGCTCAATAAGATAGATGAACGTGTTGATCCATATTTTTTAGAGATATCAGGTAGCAATCGCGTTTTTATTAATGTAAGGAATAAGAAAACAGAGTTGTCAGAATTATCAAGTGGCTTTGCTTCCATCCTCAAAATCATGCAGTCTATCATTGCAGGTTACAGCTATTTTACTAATGAAAAGAATATAGCCCGTGTCAAAGGCGTGGTATTTATCGATGAAATTGAAAGTCATCTGCATACCAAATGGCAAGCGACTATTATTCCTACCTTGAAATGTCTATTCCCGAATACTACCTTCTATATCACTACTCACTCCGCTATCATACTTAGCAAATTACAACATGGTGAAGCCTATGAGCTATATCGCGATAAAGAAGATGGGGTAGTAAAAACAGAGCTAATAGAACACCCGAATAATGCAGCGTTTGTAGATTTATTGAAGGATGCCTTTGATATTGATATTAATCAGCTCAAATTAGCGCGAGATAATGCGCCACAGCAAACAGAAGCGAAACAAGCATTACTAAGTTTATTAGATGAAAAAATTAAGCAGTTAGAGGCAGGGCAATCATGAAAGAGAAGGAGAAGCTTCTAGACACAAATTATCTGATTGGTTTGCTTGAAGGTAAAAGTGATGAAAACGATACTCAACTTTTACAGAATTTGAAAGAGTTACGTAGTGAAATAGCACTAAACAATGTAGAAATAGTGATAACTCCACTTATTCGTTATGAATTTCTTAGATACTTTTTATGGAAGAAACAAGATAGTGAGATTGGAAAATACATCAATGTGATGAATAGCTTAACTACTTTAGATATCAGTCAAGACGTCGCAGATTTGGCTGCTGATTTATACCGATTAGATAAGTTTGAGTCAGATAACAACAATATTAATAAAAATATTGATAAGCGTCAGTTTGATATATTTCATTTTGCAACGGCCAAAGTCAATGATATTGAATTACTATCCAACGATAAGCATCTACCGCAGCTCGAAGATCTATACAAACGTTATAAAACTTATAAGTTAATTTCCTAAGAACCCACCACAACACCTCTTAAACTTCTCACCTGAGCCACAAATACACGGTTGTTTCTGTGTCACAGATATAGAAACAGTCGGATCTAAAAAGTACCAGCGTACATCGTTATGAGTTTCGTCTGTTACTTTTACAAAGGCAGATAACTCGTGATGCGCTTGTTGTTTTTGTTCTTTGCCATCAGGCATATTAAAATAGGCTTTAAACTCAACTTGCGCATGACGCTTACCCAGCTTTGGCATGTGCGTGACAATTTCTAATCCTGCCCAATTCGTCTCAGTTGCCCAATTCTCAATCGCCTTAATATCAAGCAGACTTTGCTGTGCAGGCAAAGTAGTCTTAACGATATAGGCGGGCTTGATCAGTACAAACGCACTATAGCGCGTGCGCATGAGACGCTCAGCAGTGTCTGGCCTTGCACCGTCAATTTTATCAGCTTCATTATTTAAAATCCGATCATGATAAGGTTGGCAGCATTGTTGATAGGACAATGCAGCAATCGAAGTATCTGAGGCTGGGTTTGTTTGGCAAGGACAAGTTTGTAAAGAAATCGACATTATTTACTCAAGTTATTAGTCGTTTTTGGCGACTTTGAAAATTTCAATTTAGCCAGTTTTTTAACAGCTCTGGCCATAGACCGATTTTGAGCTGTGTCCAAGGCGTGGGATCGCTTATTTGTTGCCAAAACTCTGTAAAAGGCGGCGCAAGATACACCAGTAGCATAAGCAATACGTATAATAATAAGTACCACCATTTGTCTTTATGCTGATAGAACTTAATCGCGGTACCCGATGAGCGCTTCATCTTCATGTTTGACAAATTAACGCTGTATAGCTCATCTAAAGTCAAATGCACCATCGCACCGCCAAATAAAAACAGACCATAGAACCAGCTAGTAATCAGCGGCAGCTGTAATCCGTAATAACTAAGACAGGTCAGCCCAAGCCCTAGTATTGCCATATAAGGGACGGAGTGAATCACACCGCGATGCACAGTCATAGTGGTAAAAACATAAAATACGACGTAGCGCATAAAACCATAACCTGCCAGCCATAGTGCCATTAACGCCAGTAAGCTCAGATCGCTACGCCAATGCATGACAAGACCAAAGGCAAAGACAAACGAGATAATATTAAAGCCAAGCTTGATGGGTGTTGAGTTGTCAGAATCTAAATCAGGCAACAACCCACCTACGGTGCCAAGCACCACACACATCAAAAATCCTGAGTCGTCGATCAGTCCCGCTTTATAAACCGTTAAGCTCAGCCCGCCACTTGCCATAAAAGCGACATTTAAGTGCGTATTAAAATTTGCCATAAAAACTCATCATAAAATAGCGCCAAAAGGGCTTTTAGAACCGCTTGCCTAGCAGTAAAAAAGCGCTCTATGATACCATACACAAGCCCTATGCTTAACAGAGATACTTGCATGACCATCACTGATTTAACACTTAGCTCTTATGACGATACTTACACCAAAGAGGTGCCTATAACGGCTCACAAGCTTGATAATAGCTTTGCTAAAATTGACTGGCAAGCACCGTGGTTATGCTATGTAAGCTCATTGGATTATCTGAGCAAAACCATACCTGAGTTAACTCATTCAGCTCAGCAAACAAACGCTGATATCAAAGATGGCGAATCAGTAGATGTTATCGCTCATGTTTTAAATACGTCCTTAAAACAGCAAAGCAAAAACTTACAAATTCCATTACCTATCACTAAGCCGACAATAGACAACCGCGCTCACACCTTGACCTTTGTCTCCCAAAATGCGTTACCTGAAGGTTAAGCTTATGAGCACTTTATTGCTACTACTGGTAATATTCCTACCCGTGATAACTTGCACGATTTATTTAACGGTAGCATTTGGCTGACCTTTCCTAAAACCAAAGCACTGCTCAATTATTATCATATGTGTGAAATTGCTAAGCAAAGTATAGGAGCTAGTCGTGGACGCGTTCGCGATACGATTACAGTATTTGATGAAAATGGTGCTATATTGGTCACAGCTAATCCTAGTATCGGCAAGGCATTGATTGATTTTGATTGGCAGGGGAGTTTGGTCACGCCGCGTGACAGCTGGGATAATCCAAAGTTGCCTAGGGCAGAGGCAAGTACAGCCGTTTATATCTTTGGACATGCATTGCTTGAGCAGTTGGTAACCCCGCGCAAGCCTTTATGCGCGCATAGTGTCGTTATTAATGTCGATCCTGATTTTTTCGCCTTATCAACGTCTGAACGTATCACGTATTTGGATGATAAACTGGCTCAGTATATGGACAAGTTATTATCACAAGACGGTGTCACACCCCGTAAGCTTGCGCCGCTACCTATTTTAGGTGTGCCCCATTTTTGGGCTGAAAATATAAATCCTGAATTTTATGAAGATGGTTATGTGTTTCGCAGTGGTCGCCGAACAACCTCACGCTAGATTTTACCAGTGAGGGGTTACGCCATTGTTATGTTTACGATTCTGCCACGATTTGACAACGTCTAGACGTTAACAATCACTTAGATATTTGTTATGGTAAAAGGGAGTTAGTGTTAATTGATAAAGATATGCTTATCTTTTTTGTTAATAGAAACTTATGTGTTAATAAAAACTTAGATTGACTCACTATTGACAAAGATTATTTTACTCTAACTACTGATACATTTATATTTTTAACCATTTTTTAGCCACCAGTGATAACAATAAATTCATAACAATCTACCCAGTAGATAAGGAAGCTACCATGAGTGATGTCTTTAATGTAAAAAATACGATTTTAGTCGATGGCAAGGAGCACGCCTACTATAGTCTGCCCAAACTTGCTGAAACTTACGCTAATATTAATACGTTGCCATTTTGTATGAAGGTTGTTTTAGAAAACCTACTGCGTAATGAGGACGACGGTCAGTCTGTTGGCAAAAACCACATTGAAGCGGTTGCCAACTGGGACGCAGGCGCCGAAGCGTAAAAAGAGATTGCCTTTATGCCAGCGCGTGTGGTTCTGCAAGATTTTACTGGTGTGCCATCAGTGGTCGATTTGGCTGCGATGCGTGATGCGGTCGTTGAGCTTGGCGGTAAAGCGGAACAGATCAACCCCTTTATCCCAAGTGAACTGGTCGTTGACCACTCCGTACAGGTCGATGCTTATGGCCGCGAAGATGCGCTTGATCTGAATGAAAAAATTGAATTTAAGCGTAACAATGAGCGTTATGAGTTTTTGCATTGGGGCAAGAACGCCTTTAAAAACTTCGTGGTGGTTCCACCAGCGACTGGTATCGTGCATCAAGTCAACCTTGAGTATTTGGCACGCGTCGTCATGGCAGCAGAGGTTAATGGCGAGCTGACGGCTTATCCTGATACCGTGTTTGGAACGGACAGTCACACGACGATGATTAATGGTATTGGCGTTCTTGGTTGGGGTGTGGGTGGTATTGAAGCGGAAGCGGCGATGCTCGGTCAACCCTCATCAATGCTGATTCCACAAGTCGTTGGTTTCGAGATGACGGGTAAGCTCACCGAAGGCGTTACGGCAACGGATTTAGTGTTACGTGTCGTTGAGATGCTCCGCGCCCATGGTGTGGTTGGTAAGTTCGTTGAGTTCTATGGCGAAGGTCTACACAGTATGCCACTGGCCGACCGTGCGACGATCGCCAATATGTCACCAGAATATGGCGCTACGTGTGGTATTTTTCCTATCGATCAAATGGCGATTGATTATCTGCGTCTATCGGGCCGTGAAGAAAGCCAAATTGAGCTGGTTGAAAAGTATGCCAAAGCTCAAGGTATGTGGCACGATGCCGATACGCCAGCGGCCACCTATTCTAGTAACTTACATCTAGATTTGTCATCCGTCCAGCCTGCGCTTGCTGGTCCTAACCTGCCGCAGCAGCGTATCAACTTATCAGATATGCATCAGAAGTTTGGTGAAACGTTAGAAAAAATGACCAAAGATCGCAAATCAGAAGTCGATGGTAAAGTACGCTTTGACCAAGAAGGTGCGCTGCAAGAGCAGGCGGATAGACTTTATGCTAAGCCTAATGTCTTTTCTGATATTAATATCGATGATAAGAGCCATAAACTACGCGATGGTTCAGTCGTTATTGCAGCGATTACCTCTTGTACCAACACCTCAAACCCTGCGGTCATGATCGGTGCAGGATTGGTTGCCAAAAAAGCCGCCGCAAAAGGTTTAAAAGCCAAACCTTGGGTAAAAACCTCATTAGCACCTGGTTCTAAAGTCGTCACTGATTATCTAGAAAAGACCAAACTGATGGATGAGCTTGAAAAAACAGGCTTTTATTTGGTTGGTTATGGTTGTACGACCTGTATCGGGAACTCAGGTCCGCTTCTTGAATCTATCGAAAAAGGTATCGAAGATAATGACTTAGTGGCTGCTGCCGTCCTGTCAGGTAACCGTAACTTTGAAGGTCGTATTCACTCGCACGTCAAAGCCAGCTATTTAGCTTCACCACCATTGGTTGTGGCATATGCGCTGGCTGGTACGGTTGATATCGATTTGACCACGCAGCCTTTAGGCCAAGACCAAGACGGTAATGATGTCTTCTTAAAAGACATCTGGCCCACGTCGCAAGAGATTAATGAGCTGATCGCCAATAATATCGATGCGGAGATGTTCCGCAAAAATTACGGCGAAGTCTTTGACGGTAGTGCCGCATGGAACGCCATCAGCTCAGCCGATAGTCAGCTCTATCCGTGGGACGAAAGCTCTACTTATATTAAGAACCCACCGTTCTTTGATGGGATGACCATGGAGCCAGAAGGTATCCCCGATATTGATGGCGCGCGTATCTTGGGTTTATTCGGTGATTCGATCACAACCGATCATATCTCACCTGCTGGTAATATCAATGCAGACTCGCCTGCAGGCAAGTACTTGCAAGAACGCGGGGTGATGGAAGCCGACTTCAACAGCTATGGCTCACGTCGTGGTAATGATGCAGTGATGGCGCGCGGCACTTTTGCCAATATCCGTATCAAAAACCAGATGATGGATGGTAAAGAAGGCGGCTATACGTACTACTTCAAAGATGATAAAGCCACGCTACAAGACGGTCAAGAGATGGCTATCTATGATGCGGCGATGAAGTATAAAGAAGACAAGCGTCCGCTCGTCGTCCTTGGCGGTGCCGAATATGGTTCTGGATCAAGCCGTGACTGGGCAGCCAAAGGGACTATTTTGCTGGGTGTAAAAGCCGTATTGACGACCTCATTTGAGCGTATTCACCGTTCAAACCTAGTCGGTATTGGTGTACTGCCATTGACCTTTAAAGATGGCGAGAATGCACAAACCTACAACCTTGATGGTTCAGAAGTGATCAGCATCACAGGTCTTAACAATGGTGAGAGCAAAACTGCCAAAGTGACGGCTACTCGCGCTGATGGCTCAAGTGAAACCTTTGAGGTCAATGTTGGTTTGCAGACGCCAAAAGAGCGTGAATACGTGCGTCATGGCGGAGTACTGCACTATGTCCTACGTCAGTTGGCTGCTGAGAGCAAAGACGCTGCGTAATGGTTTAATTTAGCTTAGTATAATATAAAGCCCAATCTCCTTAAGTAGGGGGTTGGGTTTTTTTAATCTATCTTAAAGCACAACCGTATTAATTATCGAATATCAATGAGTTCAATACATGGTCTTGCCAATGACCGTTGATTTTCAAATAAGATTTAGCATATCCTTCTCTGACAAAACCGAGCTTACCCAGTAATCGCTCACTTCTTATATTATTTGGCAAATGATTGGCCATGATTCGATGTAGACCATATTGCTCACGCATATAGCTAATCCCTTCTAGCAACACCTCATGCATGATGCCTTTGTCCTCAAAATCTCTATCGATTGAAAAGCCTAGATAGCAAGCTTGGAACGCGCCAAACATCATACCTGTAAAGTTAATATTACCAATAATTTGAGAAGCATTTTTTGTCGTGAATACTAAGCGCACTGCCTGTTTTTGCAGCTGATCCTATATCGCTGAATCAATACGTTGATTGAGACTATCTAACGAGTAATATTCTACCGAACGTTTAGGCTCAAAAGGAGCAAGTCTTTCTTTATTGTTAAGCAAATAATCTTGAAATGGCTCAGCTATTTCGTGGCTAAAAAAGAACACGTCGTTTTGAGACGTACTAAAAGCTTTATTAGGGTACATGGGCGGTGGACGTCTTTATCAAGAAGAAAAGTATTAACGGTAGAGGTTGCGACATCGAATGTACATGCTATCTATACTAGGCACTACGTTTCATAATAAACCTATTGATATAAAGCTCCAATCGTTCTCAATATCAGACAAAGCTGGCATAGCTTTAAAATAAGGGAATCGAAACGCCACTATGGTTTTGAGCTGAACAATATGCCCAGCTCATACCATCTATCAAGTCATCTTATAGATTTTTTTGAAGCATAGTATCCGCTTTGCTCGCTGCAAGAGAAGCCTCCCTGTTCTCCTTACGTTGTCTAGCACTCGGTCTTTCGATCAAGATATAGAGTACGATACCGATGGCAATAGCGTAAATTGTCGACTGTGCGGCAGGCATCGCAAGAGTCACCGCGACGATACCAGCCACACCGCGCTCAGCAGAGTTTTTGAGCTGCTCGATACCGACCATGATACATATATAAGCGGTCAACAATAGCGTTAGTGACAGCGCTATAGGCAGTACAGGCTTAAACAAAGTGACGAGTGGCAGCATAAAGATGGCGACCAGCCCTGTCCACCAAAAGGTACCACCGCCGCTATATATCGAGTCCATGGCTTTACGTCCAAGCGCATAACGCTCTGCAAGGGTCGCGTGAGCAGCTGTCCAAATAGGACCTGCAAGCCCTGGCCACGGCGCAAATAGTGCAAGGACCCCATTGCGGATACCCGTAACAATATGAATGCGAGTAATATTGGTTTCAATTTTTTCATCAGGTCGAATGCTATCTACTCGCTCGCTTAAGGCTTTACCCACTAAGATATCACCAAAGGCGATGACATAGGCAATCATCGCGGTAGGGAAGGCCAGTAAAAAGACACTGATATCAGGTAGACCAACGCTAAAAATAAGATAGTCCGTCATCGAGCTAAAGTTGGGCTGGGTAATACCCCATTCAATATTAGGCAGAGGATATTCACCAATCGCCCAACCGATAATCATGGCGATCAGCATGCCTGAGATCATGCCAAGATTGGCAATCATCTTTGCAAAACGGTTATGCTGAATGGTGTATTTAAAAGACACTGAAAATAATACGTAAGCGGAGATAACAGCGCCGATAATTAATGAGATAGGAGTCGCCTCGACGCGTCCTCCTGTTTTGATTTCACCTATCAAGGCAGCAATACCCGCACCAATGATAATGCCCGCTTTTAAAGAATTGGGAATCAAACCGACGATACGATTACTAAGTCCTGTTACGCCAAGAAAGATAAATATTAAAAACACCTCTATCTGTAATACAAACATCGCTTGCACTGCACTAGGTCCAGGTTCAAAAGCTTGTAGATACAAAAGGACGATGGGGATAGCAGGCGTAATCCAGCCAGGCACTAGTGGCACGCCAAGCAGTGAGGGCAATAAATACATGAGTCCTGCAACCACACAAAATGCAAGGGCAGCATCGTATGGCATACCAAGATACTGCTCTAGTAGGGGGATCATGGCAAGACTCACCATGAACATAAATAGTCCCTGAATCATCTCAGGGACCTCCCAGCGGTAGTGGATAAAGGGTAGGCGTATTTTGAAGGGACCAGCTGGCCAATAAGGTTGTTCTTCACCGTGCTTTCGAACGATAGCCATACTTAAATCCTTTTAATGGAGTTCTTTATTTGAAGTATTATCTGAATTAGCATCTATCCAACAAGTAAGTACCTCTCCTTTTTATGATAAAAAATAAATTAATGAGCTTTTTATAAAAAATAGCATACGTGGCTATACTTATTAAAGCAATCAGGTTACTACAGACAATAAAAAAGCCCAATCACAAATTATTGTGATTGGGCTTTTTATAATGTTAATGAGCATCCTGTTTTTAGCTTAGTTTACTCAATAACTTATCTAACGTTATCGCCCCAAGTGACGATTGGCTTGTCTAAACGATGATTCGTTGCTGCACTTTTAGCACCCATAGTAGCAGCGATAAAGGTTAAGATAGTGCTGATTAACCAGAATAGACCACTGTATAACGCAGCTTTACGGGCAACATCTTCAGCTTGTTGTAAGCCTTGATCAACGGTTTGTTGAGCCTCTGCAATATACTGCTCAGTTTTAGTCTTATACTCATTGAATGACTGAGTCACTTCGTTACGTACTTCAACAGCCTGCGCTTCAGTGAGCCCTTGTTGTTGTAGACGATTGATGAGTTCAGGACCTTGTAATGTTTGCTCAATTGATGCCATACGCTGTTTTGCATATTCATCAATGTTACGCCATGTATCGAGATTAGTGAAGTCCATGTCAGCGACATCACTTTTGGTTTCATTTAATAAATTTTCAAGTACAGATGAAGTCGCTGCAATTTGCTGCTCATTCAAACCTTG
Source organism: Psychrobacter sp. (assembly GCA_029264635.1). Taxonomy (GTDB): domain Bacteria; phylum Pseudomonadota; class Gammaproteobacteria; order Pseudomonadales; family Moraxellaceae; genus Psychrobacter. The sequence goes on from JARIAA010000018.1 coordinate 10,655, forward strand.
AGTATTTTTGGCAATCATAGCATTGATATCTTCTTTGCTAATGTTACCTGAAACACGTTGATAAACTTCTTGAGCTTTTTGTTGGACGCTGTTGCTTTGAGCCGCTGTACCTGCTGCTGTAGCGCCTGCTGTTGCTACGCCGCCTGCCGTTTTGGCAACTGTACTTACCGTACTACCAACTGCGTTACCCGCCGTCGCTAGAATGCCAGTTGCACTACTAAGCGTAAAAAATGTCGTTAATAGGACAATTAACGCTGCTGTAAGCATACCAGTTAGAGTAGCATCTTTTTGATCAATTTCTGTACCATCACCGAATATGGCTTCAGGAGCTGAAAATTTGATAGCGAAATAACCCGCTACAAAAGCACTGACTATCGCAGTGATCGCAGCATAGATACCACCAGCAATGCTAGTACCTTTTAAATCAAAGGGGATAAATGAGCTTAGCACTAAAGCTAAAGCAATCATTGCCATAACGACAATCATTCCCATGACGAGGCCGGCAATCACACCGCGCCACGATGGACGACGTTGAGGTGAATAAGTAGTGGGTAACATAGCAATTCCTTATTACATATAATTTATACACTGGTTTATAGTTGCTTTTATTAAAGTTTGTAGGAAAGCTAACAAAAGCTTTATACAATCACAAAACAATCATAGTGAATAGATAACTAAATTCATAAGGCTATTAAGTAGAAAAAAACGAACATTGTGTATAAGAGTGTTAATCTGTGTCACTAAATCAGTTGAATGTAAACTTGTGTTAATTTAACGTTAATTTGGTTAACTTGTTGATTGTAATATTAAACTTCTTCGATTGTTAATAAAAAAATATGTTGTAAAATATAAAAGCTAACAATTGAATAAAAGAGAGACAAAAAAAGCCCAGTCACCATGTGATGACTGGGCTTCTTTATAGTTCGCTTACAAGTCTAACCTAATGTTTAATGGTGCTAAGCAAAAGTGCTAATAAGTGACGCCGAATAATGGCGTCCCCAGGGGGATTCGAACCCCCGTTACCGCCGTGAAAGGGCGGTGTCCTAGGCCTCTAGACGATGGGGACGCATAGAGTGTTATAACGAATGTTTTTAACCAACATTATAACGGTCAATCACAATATCAGAGTGTTTAGTTATTAAATAACAAAACCTTGCCTAGGTGCTGATACTGCCTAATAACGAATTTATAGCAAAACGGTAAGTCTTATTATAAAAAGTATGGTGGAGCTAAACGGAGTCGAACCGTTGACCCCTTGCATGCCATGCAAGTGCTCTACCAACTGAGCTATAGCCCCTCGCTAAGAGTGATGCGTATTTTAGG
>JARIAA010000003.1 GCA_029264635.1 Psychrobacter sp.
TATTAAAAAAGAAGTCGGCGACGGTATCGAGACCTTAGCCAACAAAGCACGCGGGGTATTTAATCCTAATAAAGTGACTATGCAGCTCGAAGATATTCAATCAATCATTTTACGTGATCGCCCCACGCCTTACTTTGGGACGGTCGTTGCACTTAAAATTAACGATGCCAAAGTTGGACGGCAAATGCTCGCTTGTGTTTTGCCTAACGTGACGGGTAGTAAAGAATGGCACAAGGACATGCAGGCGACGTTATCTATTGTCATGACTTATAAAGGCTTGCAGGCGTTAGGTGTGCCTGAGTCGTCGTTAGATAGCTTTCCAGAATCCTTTAAAGCAGGTATGGCCAATCGCGCTGAACAGCTGCGTGATACTGATGTCAATGCGCCAAAGAACTGGGCAGCGCCTTTTGGTGACCATGGCGATATTCATATTTGTGCTGCCGTCATTGCCGATACCAAAGAGAAATGGCAAGCAAAGTTCAATGAGTTAAAGGATGTAATCAAGTCGCATGTTGATTATGAGAATTCTGCCAATGGCAATATTGAAATTCTCATGGAGCATGACTTTGGGTCAGATGACAATGTTAAAAACGTCTTTGGTTATCGTGACGGTATCAGTAACCCAGAGATTAAAGGCAGTGGCATACAGACGCCACCAAGTCATGATGGTGAAGCGATCGCAGCAGGGGAGTTTGTATTGGGGTATGAAGGGGAAGCAGGTACAATTGCACCAATGCCGCAGCCTGAAGTGCTCGGTAAAAATGGCTCGTTTATGGTACTCAGAACTTATAGAAGCCATGTCGCCGCCTTTAATAAATTCTTAAAAGATAATACAGACAGCGATGAAGCAGCTGAACTTTTGGGTGCTAAGATGTGGGGGCGCTGGCGCTCAGGTGCGCCGCTTGTTTTGTCTCCTGACCATGATGACAAAGAACTAGGGGATGATCCTAATCGTAATAATGACTTTGGTTATAAGGACGATCCTTACGGCAAAAAATGTCCGTTTGGCGCTCATGTGCGGCGAATGAATCCAAGAGACAGTAAAGATTTTATCTTATCTGACGTACGTATTCATCGAATCGTAAGACGTAGCGTAGGCTTTGGTGAGGTATTACCGCCTGATGTACTAGAAGATGATGGTAAAGAGCGCGGCTTATTTTTTATTGGTATCAATGCCCATGCGATGGAAACCGTTGAATTCTTACAGTCGCAGTGGATTAACGATGGCAACTTTATGAGTTTAGGAGAAGAAAAAGACCCTATGCTAGGCTTGCATCATGGTGATAAGTACAGCGATGCAGATAAATTTACTGTACCTGCTGATCCTATTCGTAAACGTTATCATGGTATCGAGACTTTTAATACTTTGTATGGTGGCGAGTATTTATTTATACCCAGTCTGTCGGCACTTAAGTGGATTAGCGAGCTGAGCTAAATAAGATGGCCCAAATCAATCACCATGTATGTATAAAAATATCGAGGAAAAATGATGCTAAAAAAATTATTCAAACCAAAATATGCTCCTTACGATCCCAAATATATCGAATTATCGGCAGAAGATGAGCGCAATATTCAAACCATTACTGATGATATTAAAAACTACATCGCTCGTAGTGATAAAGCTAGTAACGTCAATTACCATACCCGTGACGCCCATGCCAAAGGTTATGTTGCGCTCAAAGCTAAGTTTGAGATATTAGATAATATTCCTAAAGAATATGCACAAGGTCTTTATGCCAAGTCTGGCATTCACGATGCGGTCATTCGTTTGTCTAATGGCTCATCTAGAGTATTTTCTGATCGTAAGCTTGGCTTCGCACAAGGTCTCGCTATCAAGGTTTTTGATGTGCCAGGGGAGAAGCTTGCGCCAGGGGAGGAGGATAGTACGACTTTTGATTTTAACTTTATCAATCATCCAGTGTTCTTTTGCAATAGAATTGAAGATTATACTTATATATCCAAGCTATTTTTAGAATTGCCTAAATACACTGAAAAAGGCGCTAAAGGCAAAGCACAATTGGCGTTTAACTGGCTGACCAACTATGGCTCAAGACTTCCAACTAAAGAGTCATTTAAGACCTTTAAAGCTATCGGGGGCTTTACTACTATTGAGGCCAAAAACACTTTGTTATACGACTTTCATTCGCAAGGCGTCGTGCGTCACGGCAATTATATGGCAAAAATACGTGCTACGCCGACCGCAGATTCTGTTAAAAAAGTAACGCGCCGTGACGTAGATGTCGATGCACGCGAAGAGGCGATGCGGCCCCTTATCATTGAGGAGATTCGTGAGCACGATTATCAGTTCGATATCCAGATTCAGCTATGCCGCAACCTCAAAAAACAGCCTATTGATGAGATTACTACTTAGTGGCAAGAGTCAGACGCGCCCTTCGTCACTGTAGCGCGTTTGACCATTCCCTGCCAAGACGTGCCCGACGATGGTAATTTTGAGATCATGGAAAACCTATCGTTTACTCCATTTCGCTGCTTAGAAGAAAACCGTCCTATTGGTAATTTACAGCAGTCGCGGTTAAAGGCTTACCAAATAGCCTCTGAGACTCGCCAAAAGCTAAATGATGTAAAACGCCAAGAGCCTAAAAGCTTAAAGCAAACGTTTAATAAGTCATTCTTTTAAAACACAAAATTTGCTAATTGATGGTATAAATAACAACAAAAAGCCAGTAGTCTGTATACTGGCTCTTTTGTGATCGCTAAATATTGATAAAAGCAGGCATTCTTACTCGTCTTGAGTTTGCCGCCGTTATTATTTATTTGATGTCACAATTGACACTATATTTTTGACCATTGTCTGAGCTAATCGTCATCACACCAAAATCAGCTTTAGTATGCCAATCATAAGTCGTTTTAGGATTAACATCATTCACATAGCGCGCGCCTGAGCCTGATACGGCTTGTGTCAGTGAAACTTTAGCATTGTTTAAGCCAACTTTAGGCAATGTGACGTTCAAGTTTGCCGCTTGGCCATTCGCCGTATAGGCAGCATCAATAGTACCGTTATCTTCACAAGTAAATGATTGGACCACTTGCTGAGTGGTAGCTGGTGCTGTAGTAGTAGGTGCATTAGTGGCACAGGCAGCTAGTACTATAGCGAAAGGGGCAACGGCTAATAGTTTTTTCATTATAATCCTCAATAATGTTATGGTTTGAAGCGTAAAGCGGTATATTACATTATATTGGCTTTAGTCGCGTTGACGTTTGACATTAGTATGGTATTTAAAATGTTTCAAAACATTTCGCAAATTTTCTAATATTCAAAGCAGTTTATACAACAGTGTTGGTTTGAGGAGGCGATTTAACTTTTTGCTTGTTTAAAACAAACACTGTGACAGCACTAAGAATAACTGCGCTGGCAATGATAAATCGCAGGGTTAATTGCTCAGATAAGAACAACACACCTAATAGTGCTGCCAGTACTGGCACACAGAACTGCACAACGGCCGCTTGGGTGCTTTTTAGCAACGGCATCGCCACATACCAAAGGCTATAGCCAACGCCAGAGGTGATTGCTCCTGATAGGCTCGCCAATATAACACCCTCTGTACTAACCTCTACTAGGTAGTTCATTCCTATCAACACTAATAAGGGCAGAGCAATAAGGCTTCTAATGAAGTTAAAACCAGTTGCGCGAAGCGGGGAGATACAGGCGTTGCCGCGTATACTGTAAATGCCCCAGGCGATGCCACTTATGGCCATAATCACTGCTCCAAACAGCGAAGGCACTGCCGCTGAAGGCAACATCAAGTAAACAAAACCTGCAAAGGCGATGAAAAGAGCTGCCCATTGCACTGTACTTAACTGCTCTTTTTGGTAAATGCCCCAGCCAATCATCGTGAACTGGACTGCTGCAAATAAAATCAGCGCACCAGTGCCGGTATCAAGCTCAACGTAGGCGAGCGAAAAGCAAAGCGCGTAAACTACCAAGCTCATACTGCTTAGCCAGCTACCTTTGTCCTGTAAAATAGGATCTTCTAAAATTACGATAGCTGCGGTATTGGTATTATTAGAATTAGCAATGTGTTTATGTTTTAGCCTGCGTTGATGCACGCTCATAATTATTGCAAGGCAAACAGCACCACCTAACAGGCGAATAATAGTAAAGTTCCAAGGATCAATATAGCCTCCAGCTAGGGCCATTCTACAAAGCAAAGAGTTTGTAGCAAAGGCTAGTAGAGCGCTAATCGTGTATAACGTGACCTTCAAAAATAATCCTTGGTAGAGATAGCGTAAGTCATAGCGTTAATATTTTTTGGTGTCACCAATAATTTTATCCATAATGGCAAATAATAAGCCAGAAATTACGAAACTCATGTGAATGACAACTTTCCACATAAGCTTATCAGCGTTAAGATCGCTCATTTCACTAGAGATATCCATAAATGACTTTAAGAGATCTATCGCAGAAATAGCAACGATAGCACCAATAACTTTTAATTTAAGTCCAGAAAAATCTACTTTTCCCATCCAGCTAGGGCGATCAATATGGTTAGCTGTATCAATTTTTGAGACAAAAATCTCATAACCACTGAATATAAGAATCAGCAATAAATTGGCTACTAAGGAGATATCAACTAGTACCAATATGTCGACAATGACATCTGATACAGAGGCGGTAGACACCTGAGTAAACATAAGCCACAGTTCTTGTATGAATTTTATAAAAAGTAAAATAATACCCAATATCAAGCCTAAATAAAAAGGCATTAGTAACCAGCGACTGTTGAAAACCGTCTTTTCTAGCCAATATTCAATCTTTTCTAGCATTGACATCTCTTATGTTTTTAAAAGCAAAAAATAGTAAGCATAGCGTACTCCAAAATATTTATGATAAAGAGAAATAGCCTATCTAATATTGTTGAGTGCTTTTAGCCACTCAACTACCTGTCGAACCCGCTCTTCTCTATTACCACTGACTCGCTTGAAGTTTTTGTCATGGCAATTTAACTGACTTTCAAAATATGCACTTATTTCTTCGCGCTCATGTGGACTATCGCGCAAATCATCAGCGACCCAAGGAACATCCACTTCTGTTAGTAATATTAAATCATAATGATGCGCTAAAGCGGCCTGTATCAGCGCAGTAGGGCAGTCGCCGTAGTACCATTTGGAATACACCATGAGCTCAAACAAACTAGTATCACAGAATAGATATTTTTGAGTCTTGACATGTTGGCTAGGTTGCAGGTCTTGAGCTACTTGCTGCGCAAGTTTATTTTCCCGCTTAATTTGACCTTCAGCAATCGGTAATAGATCATCCCAAGTACAGGTCACTCGCTCATTATCCCATTTTTTTTGCAAATAAACCCGCATATACTCTGGTACCCAAGCGCTAGCAAAATAGGTGGCTAAATCGCGGCACAGGGTCGTTTTACCCGTGCTTTCTGCGCCCAAAATAGCCACAGTAATGACCGATTTAGGCGTATGCTGCGTGAGATTGAAAGCGGTAGCGTCGTTGCAATTCATAATATGCCCAAACTGCAATGAGAGTGAACACTACGTATTGTAGTGCAGTAAAAGTCAGGCCTTTGTAAAAATATAATGGCACTGAAATCGCATCAGCGACTATCCAAAGCAGCCAATGCTCAATCTTGCGGCTTGCCATTAGCCACATGGCCATCAAAAATAGAGCGGTGGTCAGCATATCGGTATAATCAACCCACGTAAATAAATGCATGCCTAGTACCGCGCCATCGAAGCTAAAGTTGTTATTAATGACGGGACGGAAATAATAAACCAGCGCTACAAAGGCCACCGTTCCAGACGCTAACACTGCCATGATTGGTAAGTCACTAGATTGAATATGCTCAATACTGATATCGTTTTGACTATTGTCCTTTTTACGAGCGTTGACAGTATGTTTATTTTTTGACCAATTGAACCAGCCATATAAACCCATTACTGTATAATAAGCATTGATAAACATATCGCCAAACAGTTGCCATTCCCATAGCAAATACACAAAAATAGCGGTACTGACCAGACCAATGGGGAAGACTAGAGCATTGAGCTTACTGGCAAGTAATACACTTGCCACGCCAAAGATGACAGCAATTAATTCTAGTCCAATAAATAGGGCAGGGTAATCGGCATATTGACCAAATAGCCAGCTAAAAAGTTCTACCATCGACGTTCCTAATTATTATTTTTAATTAGCATTCTATGTAAGTAAGATAAGATCTAGAGCGACTGATTATAACGCAGGTATCATAAAATTGGTTCAGTCTGTACTACTTAGTGACGTAAAACTGATTATTTGTAACAAAGTATTAGAAAAATAATAATATTCAGGCATAATAAAGGCATCAATTTTAGGTTTACAGTTATTCACCGAAACTAGACTTATGCTATTTTCTTTTTTATGCTTATTCATAAGCCAAATAGTAGTAGACAAGGAAGCTTATCATGACGACTTGTATCACCGGCACAGGCCTGTATATACCCCCCTTTAGCATCAGTAATGAAGAGCTAGTAGAGTCATTCAACCAGTATGTTGACAATTATAACGAAGCGCATGCAGACGAGATAGCCAATGATACTATCCCCGCACTTCAGCACTCATCAGCAGAATTCATCGAAAAAGTATCGGGCATCAAATCACGTTATGTGATGGAAAAAGCCGGAATTTTAGATCCTGACATTATGGCGCCAGTTATCGCTTATCGTAACTTAGGCGAAGAGCTGTCTGTTATGGCTGAAATGGGTGCAGCAGCCCTCAAAGATGCGCTTGCTGATGCAGGGCTTGAAGCTAACGATTTAGATGGTATTATCCTCGCTTGCTCAAACTTCCAGCGCACGTATCCTGCAATTGCCATCGAGATTCAAAAAGAGATTGGCATGGTTGGTGGCTATGCTTATGACATGAACGTTGCTTGTAGCGCCGCGACTTTTGGTCTGTCACAAGCGCATGGCTCCATCGTATCAGGCCTTGCCAAGCGTGTCGCTGTCGTCAACGTTGAGATTACCTCGGCCCATTTAAACTGGCGTAATCGTGACAGTCACTTTATCTTTGGTGATGTTGCAACCGCTTGTATCGTAGAAGAATTGGACACACCTAAAGGCTATGAGATTTTAGGTAGTAAGCTATTTACTGAATTCTCAACCAACATCAAAAACGAATACGGTTTTATGGATCGCTCAGAGTTTTTGGCTGCCAATACTAAGATGTATCCTGATATCAAAGAGCCAGTAACGGACAAACTATTCTTACAAAATGGTCGTAAGGTATTTCGTGAGGTTTGCCCGAAAGTCTCGGAAATTATACTCCAGCATTTACAAGAGAACGATTTTGAGCCAAGTGAAGTCAAGATGATGTGGTTACATCAAGCCAATGCCAATATGCTTGACCTTATCTTACGTACGGTTATGGGTAAAGAGGCGGACAAATCTATCGTCCCAAGCGTTATCGCTGAATTTGCCAATACCAGCTCATCAAGCCCGATGGTGGTTTTTCACCGTTATAAAGATGACTTAAAATCTGGCGATCTAGGTGTGATTTGCTCGTTTGGGGCAGGGTACTCTATTGGTTCTGTGCTAGTACGTAAAGTTTAAAAGCAGGTGTATGCGACTGAAAAATGGTAAATAAAATAGCTAAGAGCAATCTTAGCTATTTTTTATGGTTTAAAGTTTGTCTTTTATGGATATTTAGCGATATAAAGTCTAAGTTTACGCAGTGGTTTTAATTTCACTGCAAAAATTTGCTATAATCGCCCTCTTATTTCCATTATTCAAATAAAAGCCTTTTTATGAAAGAATCCTTACGCTTACGCTTAGACCAGATGGTAGACCGCTATGAAGAGGTAACTGCCTTATTATCCGATCCTGGGGTTATCAGCGATAATAATAAATTCCGTGAGCTGTCGGTTGAACATAGTGACTTGATGGACATCACGACTTTATGGCTGAACTATGGCCGTGCAGAAGCCGATCGAGCTGATGCTGAAAACATGCTAGCAGACGCCTCAGACCCCGAAATGAAAGAGATGATGCAGGATGAGATTGATAACGCTCGTAAAGCCATCATAGAGATGGAAGAGTCGCTCAATGTCATGATGCTGCCAAAAGATCCTAATGATAAAGTGCCTGCGTTTCTAGAGATTCGAGCAGGTACGGGCGGCGACGAAGCGGCGATATTTTCTGGTGATTTATTCCGTATGTACCAAAAATACGCGCAGACTCAAGGCTGGACGGTAGAGGTGCTATCTGCCAATGAAGGCGAGCACGGCGGTTATAAAGAGATTATCACTCGCGTCTCTGGCAATAGTGTATATGGTCGCTTAAAGTTTGAGTCGGGGGTGCACCGCGTGCAGCGTGTCCCTGAAACAGAAAGCCAGGGCCGCGTACATACCTCAGCTTGTACCGTTGCTGTCATGCCTGAGGTTGAGATTGATGATACTGTTGATTTAAACCCAGCCGACATTCGCTTTGATACGTTTCGTTCAAGCGGTGCGGGCGGTCAGCACGTCAACACCACTGACTCAGCCGTACGTTTAACGCATATTCCAACGGGCACTGTGGTTGAGTGTCAACAAGAGCGCAGCCAGCATAAGAACCGCGCGCAAGCCATGAAAATGCTCATCTCAAAAATTCAACAGGTCAAAGTACAAGCTCAGGTAGATGCAGCCGATACCATCCGTCGTGACTTGGTCGGTAGTGGCGATCGCTCAGAGCGTATTCGCACTTATAATTTTCCACAAGGGCGCATGACTGATCATCGTATCAACCTGACATTATATAAGCTGGATGCTATTATGGAAGGCGATTTGGATGAGATTCTTGATGCGCTGTTGCGTGAGCATCAAGCGGACTTGATGGCCAGTATTGGTGGTGAGTAAGAAGGCAGCTTGATTAAAATGTAGCTAATGTACACTTTTGACTTCTATAAAAGGCTTATGAGATGATTATTAGGATTGTTATATTCCCAAAATGGGAATATAATAAAGTCATATGAGAATCATAGCGAAAAGCACGTTACGTAAATTTTGGGAACAACCTAACTGTAATGATGCAAAAGGGCAGCTTGAGGCATGGCATGATTTCACTATAAAAGCAGACTGGAATTCACCTCAAGATATCAAAGATGGTTTCAAGAATGCGAGCATATGTGCCAATAATAGAGTCGTTTTTAATATCGCTGGGAACAAGTATCGATTAGTCGTAGAGATACAATATCAAGTTGGTATTGTCTGGATAAAATTTATTGGTACTCATAGCGATTATGACAAAATAGATGTCGAGGTAGTCAATGAATATTAAACCAATCCGAAACGATGAAGATTTAAAACAAGCATTTAAGCAGTTAGAAGCAGTGTTTCAAGCGCCTGAAGGTAGTATTGAAGCAGATACTCGTGATGTACTAGTGACTTTAATTGAAGCCTACGAAAATCAATACTATCCAATTGAACATGCAGAGCCAGTTGAGGCTATTAAGTTTCAGATGGAAAATCTTAATTTAAGTAGGCAAGACTTAGAGAAGTACTTAGGAGCACCGAGCAAAGTATCAGAGGTTTTGAATCGTAAGCGTCCATTAAGCTTGTCTATGATAAAAAAGCTTCATCAAGAGCTTCATATTCCATATGAAAGTCTGATTCATTAGGGTCAGCAGATCCTAATATATAACAGCTATAACCAAAACTATGCTTTTGCAGTTTTAAGACTGCTTTTTTTATATTTTAAAAACTACCTATACCTATCCAACAATTTTGAGAGTGTTATGTCAAAGCAAAACGATCAAAACCAAGATCAAGCCCCAACTTTAGAAGAAGCGAATGAGCTGATTGCTCAATTGCAAGCAAAGCTGGACGATATCGCTGCTTCAGGCAAACAGCCTTATCCAAACCAGTTTAAACGCACTGATTATGCTGAGGACTTGCAAGCGGCCTTTGAAGGTGTGTCGAAGCAAGAAATTGAAGAAAAAGCAGCAAATGGCGAAAAGACTCAGGTCAATGTGGCTGGCCGCGTCATGTTGAACCGTGGGGCATTCATTGTCATTCAAGATATGACCGGTCGCATCCAGTTGTATGTAGCACGTAAAGAGTTGGATTCAGAGACGCTTGCAAGCATCAAGTCATTAGACTTAGGCGATATCGTTGGCGTATCAGGTTATATCGGTCGCTCAGGTAAGGGTGATTTATATGTACATATTGAAGAGTTCAACTTACTGACCAAATCACTACGCCCAATGCCAAATAAGTTTCATGGCTTAGCGGATGTGGAGGCGCGCTATCGCAATCGTCATCTGGATTTGATGACCAATGAGACCACTCGTGATACTTTTGTAATTCGCAGTCAAGTAATTAGCGGTATTCGCCAGTTTATGCTGAATGAGCGTTTTATGGAGGTCGAGACGCCGATGATGCATCCTATTCCAGGTGGTGCCGTGGCGCGTCCGTTTGTGACCCATCATAATGCGCTAGATATGCCATTATATCTGCGTATCGCACCTGAATTATATCTAAAACGCTTGGTTATTGGCGGGTTTGAGAAAGTATTTGAGATTAACCGGAGTTTTCGTAATGAAGGGGTGTCCACGCGCCATAACCCTGAATTTACGATGATTGAGTTTTATCAGGCGTATGCTGACTATCACGATTTGATGGATTTAACAGAGCGCTTATTCCATAAGCTTGCGATGGATATTTTGGGTACGACTGAGCTTACTTATCAAGAAGAGAGTATCAGTTTAAAAGCACCATTTGCACGTGTAACGATGACCGATGCTATCAAAAAATACGCTGAAGGCTTTGATATGTCGCGTATTAATGACCGTGATTACTTGGCAGATTATGTCGCGAACACGCTTAGACAGCCAGTTAACGATGTTTTTGGTATCGGTAAACTCAT
>JARIAA010000091.1 GCA_029264635.1 Psychrobacter sp.
TACGTACAGGTAATCCGCCTTCATTATTTATAAAACTAACGACATTTATAATATTATCTGCAATTATGTCCGAGAAACCTCACGCTTCTTTTCCAAAAATAGCATATCAATGACAATTAGCGCTACACCGATACTGATGCCCATATCGGCAATATTGAAGATGGGATAATGCCAGACATCCGCATTATGCACATGGATAAAGTCGATGACGTGACCATGTAGCAAACGATCAATCAGATTGCCAACTGCCCCGCCGAGCACCATTGCTAAGCCTGTAGATAACAGCTTGGATTGGCGTGGGGCCTTTATCAGGTAACCTATTAAGAACAGCGACATAACTAGAGCAAGACCTGCGAAAAACCACTTTTGCCAACCGCCTGCATCGGCCAAAAAGCTAAAAGCTGCGCCATAATTGTACGCTAAGGTCCAGTTAAGAAACGGTTCAATAACGGGCACTGGCTCATGGAAGGTCAGGTTGGTTTCAGCCAGCCACTTCGTCCACTGGTCAATAATAAGCACGGCAAGCGACAGCAAATACCACATAAAGGCGCGACTGCCATTTGCGATCATTTTTGGCGTCTTGGTCAAGCGACTTCTGGGCGTCGTTGAACTACCCGTGGTCGCATGCGCAGGGGTGGGCGAATGGTCGACCTTAACCTGCGGCGGCTTATTTTCAGGTGAGTCCGTTGAGTTAGGCATAGTGGCGCACCTCGCCGTCACCGATGACGTTAGTTACGCAGCGAGCACATAGTTCAGGATGTGCTGCATCTGTACCGATGTCATCACGGATATGCCAGCAGCGCACGCACTTGGTGCCCTTTGCAGCACTGACGTTAACCACTAAATCGCCAGATGTGTCTTCATTTTCATTACTATCGGCTTTTGCGTTGGCTTTATCAGCAGGCGCATCGCTCATAGGCTTTAACGTTGCGCTACTGGTAATCAGGACAAAACGCAGCTCTTCGCCAAGCTTGGCAAGACTGTCATACATCGCACCGTCAGCATACAAATCAACATCGGCTGACAAGTTAGCATTGATGATTTTTTCACCGCGCGCGGTTTCGATATGTTTATTTACCATATCTTTAGCCAGCATGATACGTTGCCAGTCATCGGTGCTGATGGCACTAAGCTCAAACTCTGGGAAAGTGTACCATTCTTCCGTAAATACATAGCCTGCATCATTGCCGTTTTTACCTTCCAATACTTCCCATGCTTCTTGCGCGGTGAACGACAAAATCGGTGTAATCCAGCGAATCAACGCATGAGCAATATGATAAATTGCTGTTTGTGCCGAGCGGCGCGGCTGTCCATCAGTCTGAGTGGTATACTGACGGTCTTTGATAATATCGAGATAAAAGCTGCCCAAATCTTGCGAGCAAAACGCGGTCACATGCTGGGTGACTTGGTGAAAGTCCATCGCATCATACGCGCTGATGATTTGCGCTTGTACCGTTTGCGCGCGCTCAATGATGAACTTATCAAGGCTGACCAGCTCATTAATATCAACGCTATTGGTCGCAGGATTAAAGTCATCGGTATTGGCAAGCAAGAAGCGTAAGGTATTACGGATACGGCGATACATGTCGATTGCGCCTTTAAAGACTGTTTTACCCGCACTCATCTCATAACGATAATCGCTTGACGCAATCCACAAACGCAGCATATCCGCGCCCGTTTTATTAATCTCGTCTTGCGGCGTGATGATGTTGCCAAGCGATTTACTCATCTTGCGACCGTTTTCATCAACGACAAAACCATGAGTCAATACTTGCTTAAACGGTGGGCGCTCGTACATTGCCTCTGACGTTAATAGCGACGTCTGGAACCAACCGCGATGCTGATCCGAGCCTTCTAAATACATATCAGCAGGATTGGTTAATTCATCACGCTGCTCAAGGACGGTAAAATGCGTGGTGCCTGAGTCAAACCAGACGTCTAATGTATCTGTCGATTTATCATAATAAGCGGCCTCGCTGCCTAAGTAATCTTCACAACTGGCATCAAACCAAGCTTCCACGCCGCCTGCATCGATATTTTTTGCGGCGACTTCCATCAGCTCAAGCGTATTAGGGTGCAGCTCGCCCGTTTCTTTATGCATAAAGAACGTAATCGGCACACCCCACGTACGCTGACGCGAGATACACCAATCTGGACGACCCGTCATCATTGCTTCGATGCGGTTTTGTCCCCACGCTGGCGTCCATTGTACTTTTGGAATATCAGCAAGCGCACGCTAACGTAAGCCTTTGGTTTCCATATTGATAAACCACTGCGGGGTTGCGCGAAAGATAATCGGCGACTTATGACGCCAGCAGTGCGGATAACTGTGCTCAATTTTGGTATGGCTGACTAAGTGTCCGTTATCATGTAGGGCAGCGATGATTTGCGGATTGGCTTTATAGATATGCTCACCTGCAAATACCGCAGCGCTATCTAAATAAACACCCGTACCACTGACAGGGTTTTCAACGGGCAAGTTATATTTCAGGCCAACAATATAATCGTCAAGACCGTGACCAGGCGCGGTATGGACAAGGCCAGTACCGCTATCGGTAGTGACGTGGTCGCCTAAGATAAGCGGTACTTGACGATCTTCAATCAGTGGATGCTGGGCACGCAGACCTTCAAGCTTGCGTCCTGATACGGTAGCTAAGATGCCTTCATTATTAAGCTTAAGCTCGGTTACTGCCGTTTCCACAAGGTCAGTCGCTAATAGCAAGTTGCCTTTTTCAGTCGCGACCACACTATAGTCATGCTCAGGGTGTACCGAGATGGCTTGGTTAGCGGGCAAGGTCCAAGGCGTCGTCGTCCAAATGACAGCTGCAATGTTGCCGTCGATTTCGCTCAGCGCCGCAACCTGTTTGGTGTCAAGCACATCAAAGCTTACATAGATGGCGTCTGAGACTTTATCTTGGTATTCCACTTCAGCTTCAGCTAGAGCAGAGCTACAGTCCAAGCACCAGTTGACCGGCTTCATGCCACGCGTTACGTGACCATTATCATAAATTTTGGCAAGGGCACGTACGATGTTAGCTTCTTGATGGAAGTTCATCGTGAGATAAGGATTATTCCAATCACCAAACACCCCTAGACGTTTAAAGTCTGCTTTTTGTAGCTCAATCTGCGTGCTCGCATACTCACGGCATAGACCACGGAATTCAGTCGCCGAGACTTTTTGACAGACTTTGCCGACTTTGGCTTCAACTTTTTGTTCGATAGGCAGACCATGACAGTCCCAACCTGGCACGTAAGGCGCGTCAAAGCCTGATAAGGTTTTTGACTTCACGATAATATCTTTCAATACTTTATTGACCGCGTGACCTAAGTGAATCTGACCGTTGGCGTATGGAGGGCCGTCGTGCAAAATGTATTTGGTCGCACCTGTACGCGCCTGACGAATTTTGCCGTACACGTCGTCCGCTTCCCAAGCCGCCAGCCAATCTGGCTCACGTTTAGCAAGGTTTGCACGCATTGCAAAGGGCGTGTCGGCAAGATTGAGCGTGTCTTTATAGTCGATAGATTCGGTCATAGTCGTTGTCTTTGTCTCTATTTATACAGTAAGAAGATAAGGGTTAAAATTTGATGCGTTGGGTTAGATAGTGACTTATAAAATGGCGGACATGATTGAGAAAATCAAGGCCATCTATTATAGGACAAATCAGTGACTAAAAATAGGGAATAAGATAGTGCGGATAAAAGCTACAGCAACGAAATCATGTTCACAAAAACGCCTCTTCTATCAGCCTATAATTTATAACTTGTCCAGCACTCACATTTGGTATTTATTTTCTACTTTGAGTATTAGTAGGCTTTATGACTATTTGTCTAAATACCTCACTTGGTACTATCAAAGTACCTGAAGTAATAAACCGCTCTATAATTGTTAACATATTTTATCATAATTGTTAACAATATTAAAAAAAGATGTTATATTTATGATTGTGAGGACTGAATATAGTAGCAATACTCAGCAAGGAGTGCTGTCGTCAGTTGATCATAGGTGAATATCATTCAACTTAACTGTGAGATTATGTTATGGAAAACATTTATAAGATAAGCGCGTCAGCACTTGCAGTCGCTATGCTAGCAACGGGTTGTTCAACAACTAACCCACCAATGTCCCATACTAAGAGCACGATGTCCAAACATATGACAGTAGTGCAAATCCCTAAAGGTGCGCCTGTAGCACAGCCCTATTTTCGCTTTAGTGATGCCAAAAACTTTGAAATTGCTAATAAAGATCGGTTGGCGAAGCGTGTATTTTATGAGGTGCCATCAACAGGTCTAGACGCCAAATGGTTCGACGCTGTCAAAAAAGGCGATATGGCTACGGTTAAATACATGGTAGACAACGGTCAAAATTTAGAAGCGATAGATACGGGTAGCCTTGACCAAACTGCGCTGGGTTGGGCGGCCTTTATCGGTTATGAAGACATGGTAGATTATTTAGTAGATAAAGGCGCAAACCTCTATGCGACTGATAAAGGCGATGCTTACAATGCGCTGAAGTCTGCTACCTTAGGAACCAATGTTAGAATCACAAGAAAGATACATGAACTATTAAACGCCAAATCACCTATAGATTTAGACGATCACTCAGCAGCAGTCGATCGTGATGGGGAGACCTTGATTATGATTGCCGCTAGTAATGATCGTAGAGAAAACGTCAAGTACTTACTAGCGCAAGGAGTTGATCCAAATATAGTCGCTACTACCAAAGACAAAGCAAGTTATGCCTACGATCAAAGCGCTTATTCGTATGCCTGCATGCGTGGTTTGGTTGAGATGCAAAAACTACTAGCAGTCAATGGTGGCATTAATCATCGTACGGGTAAGGCTAGTTGTGAATAAGAACGCTAATATACGCGAATAGATCTCTTGCATACTGATTCATTAAGCAGCGTTGATAACGCTTACCGATGATTGATGCAAGAGATTTAATTAAGGAACATCTTATAGATGGTTTTGCAATTGCCTACATATCATTAAGAATCGCAATTTTAAACCAAGAAGTACCTTTTAAGATGTTCAGGCTGAGGTGATAGTTAGCTGCTCTGCTAAAGTGAACATTGGTTCTACAGAGCGCTCAAAGTCAAGGCCAGCTTCTAAATGATTTAAATGCTCATCCATTAATAAAACTAGACGTTCTTCATCCCTCGCCTCAATGGCTTCTACAATGAGCAGATGCTCATCTTCAGCACAGTTAGAGGAGCCCACCTTATTATACAAGCCAATAATTAAAGTGGTCCGTAGCGTCAGCTCGCTCAAAAATCGTTCTAAAACTTCATTGCCAGCGATAGTAGCCAGTTGCATATGAAACGTGCGTGATAAGCGAAGTTCTGCTGGTTTATCGCCTTGCGCGCGCGCCTTGGCCTCACCAGCTATCGTATCACGCATATGTGCAATATCTTGAGGGCTAGCATTTTTGATAACACAGCTTGCTAAAGTTCGCTCAATTGTTCGACGAGCTTCAAATACATCGCCCGCTTCTTTGGGCGATGGTGTTGAGATAAAAGCCCCTCGATTCGGCTGCAGCTGTACCACATGCATAGTAGCAAGGGTAGAGAGCGCACGTCTAACATTGGCTCTATTACAGTTAAACAAATCACTTAGCATTTGTTCACCAAGCTTCGTTCCTGCTGGTAGTCGATGCTCCGATACGGCAGCCGTGATGGAGTTAATGATAACCTGTTCTGGTATCTCATCAGTTTCAAGCGCTAATTTTTTGGTAATCAATTTAGTCATAGTCGCGATTATAGTGCGCTAAATCCTTCTTCACAACAAATAATAATAAAAATGATTGTATTGTTAACAATAATAGTTAACAATCATTGTTAACAACATACAATCGCTAGTACTAAATAATAATTAACGGTGAGCTTCTATGAAAATCTTAGTAATGAACCCAAACTCAACGACTTCTATGACGGACAAAATTGTAGAAAGCGCGCGTCAAAAAGCCAGTGCTGGTACGACCATTATTGGTGCATCTGGAACGGATGCGCCTGCCTCTATTCAAGGGCATCACGACGAAGCATTATCCGTACCTGGTTTAATCAGACGTTTACAGCAAGCTGAAGCAGAAGGCATCGATGGGGTAGTGGTGGCTTGTTTTGATGATCCAGGTATCGGCGCTTGCCGCGAAGTGTTCTCAGGACCAGTCATTGGGATTTGTGAAGCGGCGGTCAAAGCTGCAAGTATGATCTCGACATCGTTCAGTGTCGTCACGACCTTACCTCGATCTGTCCCTGTGATTGAAGATCTGATTCATGGTTATGGCTTGTCCCATCGCTGTCGCCGCGTACGCTCGGCTGCCATACCAGTACTTGCCCTTGAAGAGCCTGGCTCTGGCGCACGTGAAAAAGTCCGTGATGAAATCATGCGAGCCGTAGCGGAGGACAATTGTGAAGCTGTGGTTTTAGGCTGCGCTGGCATGGCTGATCTGACAGAGTGGTTGACCAACGAGACGGGTGTACCTGTCATTGATGGCGTTACGGTTGCTACGCGCATGGTTGAGGCTTTAGTTGGCTGCGGTTTAAAAACAAGTAAAGTTGGCGCCTACGCGGCACCGATTCAGAGTTAAATAAACCAATATGAGATGACTTACGATTAACCAATAAACTTTCTCAAGGAAGGAGAACGTAATGGAAAATATAAAAGCCGCTGCCGCGACAGCAGGGATAGAAACACTCGATCATAAGGCGGTTGGAGAAGAAAGCTTAGCACCGCAAACGACACGAATTATGGGCGCATGGTCTTATCTATTTGCTTGGCTCGGTGGGTGCGTCTCTATCGGAACATTCACGGTAGGCTCAGGCCTCGTCGGTACCTTAAATCTACTACAAGTAGTGATCGCTATTACGATTGGTTGTAGCATTATTGGCGCAGCACTGATGATCAATGGCCGTGCTGGTCATAAGTATGGCATACCGTTCATGGTACAGACTCGCTCTGCCTTTGGTTTTTCTGGTAGCCGTATTCCAGCGCTTGTGCGCTCAGTGCCCGCGATTGTATGGTTCGGCTTTCAGAGCTGGATTGGTGCAGGAGCGCTAAACTTGGTATCTGACACCTTGTTTGGCTACAACAATATTATCGTCTTTTTCGTAGGCTTTCAGTTCTTACAAATTGGTTTATCCATTCTTGGTTTCCATGGTATTAAATGGCTTGAGAACATCGGTTCTATTTTTATTATTGGCTCACTGATTTATATGTTTTTTAGTGTCATTAATAAATACGGCGATACGATTTCAACCAACCTTGTTAATGCTGAGGGTACTTGGGGCACGCCGTTTTGGGGCGCAACGATGTTGTTCTTGGGGGTCTATAGCACGATGATGCTCAACGTCTCTGATTATTCGCGAGAATTGCGTGAGAATGTTGGACTATTTCGGCAAGTGGTTATTTATGCAAACTCAATTCTTCCCGCCACCCTATTTATGGGGCTAATTGGGGTGATGGTCACTAGTGCCACTGGTGAGGTTGACCCCATTCAAGTATTTTCTAGCGCCGTCGATAATAAGCCTTTATTAATTATCACCATGCTCTTTATCGCCTTTGCGCAGGTTACGACTAACATCTTAAACAACGTTATTCCACCAGCTTATGCCTTGATGGATATCTTTAACCTTAAGTATAAAACAGCGGCTGTTATTGTGGGTTTGCTGGCGTTTTGTACCTTCCCTTGGGAGCTGGTAAAAGATGAGTCTGCCGCAGGATTGAATTTATTTATCCAAACTTATTCAGCATTCTTGGGTCCAATATTTGCCATCTTGGTAGTGGATTATTATTTGTTGCGTAAACAAAAGCTTGATATTGATAAGCTTTATGACAAAGACGGCCCTTATAAAGGCGTCAATATGGCTGCAGTCATCGCTATGGTAATCGGCATCGTCGTTGCATTGATGTTCTCAAGTATCTCTTGGTACGCAAGCTTGATTCCAGCAGGGGCTATTTATTGGATCTTGATGCTGAAGATGCCAGCTGCGCAGCGTTTTATGTCTTAAGTATTAACGGTTGCAAGTTATCAAGCTTGTAGAGCAAGACAAACCTTTTAATAATGCTAGTAAAACCACCAGAGGATACACTGTCATGGATTACCCTTCTAAGGTCGATTTACTCGATGTTTCTAGATTAAAAACAGTAGCAATAGGGCTAATGCGCTTAACTATACTTTGTGTAGGACTAGTTACTGCTAGCTTCAGCGCGTCAGCGGCCGCAGCGTTAAACGATGAGACTGGTAAGATTATTGTACTCATCAACCCTAACTCGAATGCCGAAGCAACCAAATCCATGACCGATTTGGCTCAGGCTGAGACTAAAGGTATGGCAGTGGTCAAAGGTTACAGTAACGAAGACGCTCCATCACTACTGACTACGCCAAAAGATATGCAAGATGCAGTGTCAGGCGTCGTTAAAATTGGCGTTAAGGCTGCTATGGATGACAGAGTCTCTGCTATTATCGTATCAGCTTTTAGTGATCCAGGTCTCGCAGATTTGCGCGCAAAAGTTGATATTCCAGTTTTCGGTATCGGAGAAGAGGTCTTTCGTGAAGCGGCACTGGATGGTCGCGCTTTTGGGATTGTTACCGTGACCCCCGATGAGGATCTAATACGCTCGTTTCAAGACAAAGCGGCATCGTTAGGGTTAGAGGAGCAGTATCTCGGTACTCGTGTGACACCTGGTGAACCGACTGAACTTTTAAAGTCCCCTGAAGATCTTGATGCAGCGCTAGCTAAAGCTGTGACAGAGTCTATTGAAAAAGATGGAGCCGAAGCGGTAATAATGGGTGGTGGACCACTTTCGGCTTCTGCTATCAGACTACAGCCGCAATTCGCTGTTCCTCTTATTGTAGCGGTGAGTGCTGCCACTCGTGCTGCCGTTAAAGAGATGCAAAAAGCTGAATAAAATTCTTATTCAATAGACACAGCCACTAAACTTAAAATGATAAGCGTTTAATGGTTTTTTTATATATCTAATAACGTATCAATGTCTAACTCTAATCTTTTTATCTTGATGACATACTTATCACTAAACAATCCACAACTTATGCTAGTTTACAAAATTAATGAAGGACAAAAATAGATAATAGAAGAAGCAAGCATGAAAATAGGGATTCCAAAATTGCCGTTGGCCTGCGTGCTGACGTTACCCTTTTAGACTTAGATCCCCAGCGTCTAAAAGAGCTGTCCGAGAGGTTCGGTAATAATGTGCAAACTTTGATATCTAATAAGATCAATATGGCTAAGAGCGTCAAAACCAGTGATTTAGTGATCGGTGCAGTATTGATTCCAGGGGCATCAACGCCTAAGTTGGTCACTGAGGAGATGATTAAATCCATGGACGATGGCGGTGTCATTATTGATATTGCTGTTGATCAGGGTGGGGTTTTTGAAACTACGGATCATGTCACAACCCACGATGATCCAACTTATACCAAACATGGCATTATCCATTATGCGGTGGCCAACATCCCTGGTGCAGCACCGCATACTGCCACCATGGCGCTTTGTAATGTCACCTTACCATACATTCAAGCACTCGCCAAAAAAGGTGTCAAAGCAGCTTGTCATGACAACCCAGCATTAGCAAAAGGCGTCAATACGATGAAAGGGTATATGACTGATGAAGCAGTGGCTGACACACTAGATTATGAATATAAGGTGCTGAATGATTTGATTGGTTAGGCTAAGATAAAACTTATATTGATCTTAAAATCCCTTTGCCTAGTGTATCGTGCATTTCAATATAAAAAATTAACGTTTTCAGTAGTTTAAATTGACGATGATTACCTATTACTATATTGTAAGTTATGTACATTAACCAATATAGGACCAACGGATATGGAACTTTACGATTTAGAGTTATCAGGCAATTGCTATAAGGTTCGGCTGTTTTTGGCATTGATTCAGCAACCTTATACTTTGCATCCAGTAGATTTTTTAGAGGGCGAGCATAAGAATGACAAATCTATTGAACGTAACGCTTTTGGCGAGATTCCAGTACTCGTTGATGGTGATTTAACGCTTAGAGATTCTCAAGCCATTCTTGTTTATTTAGCACGAAAGTTTAATAGAACCGACTGGTATCCGACGACGCCTGCTGATGAGGCTAAGGTTGTCCAATGGTTAATGGTCGCTGAGAGTGAGATTGCAAGAGGGCCTAATGATGCTAGATTGCATGATAAATTCGGCTATGAGCTCGATATTGATACAGCTAGGGAAAAGTCGACTCGCATTCTGACTATCTTGGATTACCATCTATCGGATCGTGATTGGCTAGCGCTTGATCGGCCGACAATAGCAGATTTAGCGTGCTTTCCTTATGTCGCACTGAGCCACGAAGGCGGCATATCACTAGAGTCCTATCCATCGATACAAAGCTGGATAGAGCGTATCAAGGCACTACCAAATTTTGTCTCTATGCCTGCCATTTAAGACAGAGTTATCACGCAAACCATAATGCAAAGCGGAGGACTTACCTATGACCTTCAATATCACCGCATATGAGCACGTAGGTATTAGAGTTAGCCAACGTGAAAGAGCTATCCGATTTTACGAGGCGTTGGGCTGGGTAGAGAAGATTGATCTGCCAGAACATCAGGCAAACGAGATGGTAAACGCCAGCGGGGTTTATATTAACCTTATTTTTAATGGAATCTCTCAGCAGGACGCCAAAAATATATTACAAGATGACAGTATCAAATATCCTGGCATGACTCATGCCGCGTTTATTGTCGATGATCTCGATGCTTTAATGAATAAACTTAAGCAAGAAAATATTTCTATCACCGATGGTCCGCACATCTATAGCAACAGACGCAAGCTTATTTTTATCCGTGATCCAGATGGTAATGTTTTGGAATTTAATGAAATTTTAAAATAAATACATGATAAGAACTTTAAATTAGAAATTGGCACTCAACCATAACCGCAATTTTAGCAGTGCTAGTAGAGCTACGCTACTGAGTAGTCATTCTGCAACTTTTATCTCGATGGTGTACTTTTTTTCAAATTCCTTTCCTGGGAAATTAGTACCGTATGTGCTGCCTGCTATATAAACTGATATAGGCTCAAGAGTAGTAGGTAACCCATTGATTGTTAAATTATTATAATCATCTTGACCGCTCTCCCTAACTCCAGGAGTGAGCTTGAAACTAGAGTCTGAAAATTCTGAATAAAAACTTATTCCAACGACTGCTGAATTTATTATTTCTATATCTGCCTCGTAGGGTTGATTAAGATAAGCATCAGGAAGTTTATTAGGTGTTACTTCAACACTAGGAGCACAACCGAATAACAGCAGTGGTATTAAGGGAAATAAGTATTTATTAATCATGTTACTTCTCTATAATGATAGTGGTGGTGATATATGCGCTGAATTTTGCATAAGATAAATCAGCGTGAGTACTCATGTTAGGATCCCCCCCCATGAAAATAGCTTAAAGCTAACATTATCGGAGTAAGTAAGGTTGTTAGTGATAGGTTTATTGCTGGTACGTAAAGCATCTTTCCAAACGATCCAGTGGTTTGGATACACAAAAAAGGCTTTGTTTTGCGTTGAAATAATTCTAGAGTCTACTAAAGATATCACATAATATTTGGAGTCTTTAACGTAGCTATTAATTTCTATAAAATTTTTAACTGATGGCGCATAGTACGTATCTTTCACCCTATATCCTGCAAGTCGAAACCAGTCTTTTATTTCTCCTGGTGTTGTAATACCAGCAACCTGTTTTAAAGGAGAGTCATAAGCTAAGGCTGAATTCCAAGAGTCGCGCAAACCTGCTAAAGTCATCCAGTCAATAGCTGATATCCTCAATGAACCATTAGTTTTAAACAGCTCTCTAACCTTTCTGGCATCAAAAGGTTTAATATTTAATTGATTAATTGTAGTCTCACCATCTTTCCAAAGCTCTGCTACCGCCTGTTTATAAAGGTTTGGATAATCGATAAGTAGACAATAGAAAAGCGTAGAAGGTCCACATAACGAGGATTCCGCTTGATCAGGGTATGTTTTAAGTGCCATTCTATCCGCAAGCTCTTTATTCACTTTCACTGCGGTAAAAGGGTCTTTAGGATCATTTAAAGGATGCTGTCTCGATATAAAAGGTCTTGGTGTAATGTTGGTAGATACCGATGTCCCTTTTCCTGAGGCGGTTCCTGAGGTGCTATGACTCATTCAAACACTCCTAAATCTCTTTGCCACTCTAAATCTAATTTAACGTCATACTCATCTTTGGTATCAGAGTAAAAACGCTCAGTCCAACCCTCTTCGTCTGTTTTACCTTTATATATTTTACCGCTGGTTTTGTTTATTGCTTCATAGTCGATGCTTACGTAAGGAATATCGTCATCAGTCTTAAACTGAAAGGCAATATCATGCTTGGACATAACTCGATTGCAATACTCTTCAGCTTCTCGTCTAATGTCCTCTGCTTGCTCAACCCCAAATACTTCAAAATCCGACTCGGCGAACGACTGCTGAATAGCAATCAGCTTCGCGCCGCAGCTGGTGATATCACCGCCACGTGCAATTGGTGCGCCGTCCACAATAAATGAAGGGTCGCCTGTGAGAATAGTGGTAACTTTTTTACACT
>JARIAA010000099.1 GCA_029264635.1 Psychrobacter sp.
GGTAACTTCTTAATCGTACCGAAGAATTTACGGGTTATACAGATAGTTCCTTTAAACCATATGTATTAGTGGGTGCTGGTCAATCTAAGATCAAAGTAGAAAACCAAGAAACTTATACAAATTCAAACGGCAACGAAGTTCGTGCTTGTACTGAAGTATCATCATCTAAAGACACTATTGGTAACCTAGGTCTAGGTGCTATGTATCGTATCAACGACGCTTTAAGCCTACGTGGTGAAGCTAGTGCGATTCATAACTTTGATAACAACTGGTGGGAAGGATTGGCTTTAGCTGGTCTAGAAGTAGTACTTGGTTGTCACTTGTCACCAACAGTAGCTGTACCACCGAATGCAGAGCCTGAAGTTGTTACTGCGCCACCAGTTGTATTGATTGAGCAAGACGTTGATTCTGACGGTGATGGCGTACCTGATAGCATCGATGAATGCCCAGGCACTCCAATGAACGTTGTTGTTGATGAGCGTGGTTGCCCAGTACCAGTAGATATTACTGATGAGCTAAAAATGGAGCTTCGTGTATTCTTTGATAACGATAAATCAGCTATCAAAGATCAGTACAAAACTGAGATCTCTAAAGTAGCGGAGAAGATGCGTGAGTATCCTAACTCTAGCGCTCGTATCGAAGGTCATGCTTCTAAAACTGGTCCTTCAGCACGTTATAACCAACGTCTATCTGAAGCCCGTGCAGTAGCAGTGAAGTCTATGTTGACTAACGAATTTGGTGTTGCACCAAACCGTCTATCAACAGTTGGTTACGGTTATGACCGTCCAATCGCACCAAACGATACTGAGGAAGGTCGCGCTATGAACCGTCGTGTTTATGCCATCATTACCGGTGACAAAACGATGACTGTTGAGCAAACTAAAGATATGGTTATTCAATAATACCTAACCAATCAATGATATATTAAGTTATGAAATTACAAAAAAAGCTACCGATTAGGTGGCTTTTTTTTGTTTGTAGGATGAGATAAATAACTTATTGCATAAATTTACGACATAATAATGTTATACTAGCCGCCCAAACACTTTGTAGATTGACAACGTCACCATTAGTATAGCTATCTGTACGATGGATTTGTCAGTATAGAGATTTTATTTTGCCAGTATTTCCTATGTCACTACTCTTATTGAGTAGTTATCTATTAGTAAAGTAAAAATATCTATCTACTTTACGGTAAAAATTTTCCAGCGGTGCTTACTGCTACTGCATTTTATTAAGACGAAACGAGCATTTTATATGGCGAACGATATCAAACACTTGCGTAACATTGCAATCATTGCCCACGTTGACCACGGTAAAACCACTTTGGTTGATAAACTATTGCATCAATCTGGTACTTTTGGTGACCGTGCTAACATTGCTGAACGTGCAATGGACTCAGGTGATATTGAGCAAGAACGTGGCATCACTATTTTGGCTAAAAACACCGCTATTCGTTGGACAGACGATACTGATGGCACCGAATACCGTATTAACATTGTCGACACTCCAGGTCACGCCGACTTTGGTGGTGAAGTTGAGCGCGTTATGTCGATGGTCGACTGCGTATTATTAGTCGTTGACGGTGTCGATGGCCCAATGCCACAAACGCGTTTTGTGACTCAAAAAGCGTTTGAGCAAGGCCTAAAGCCGATCGTAGTTATTAACAAGATTGACCGTCCTGGTTCACGTCCTGATTGGGTCATGGATCAAATTTTTGACCTATTCGACAACTTAGGCGCTACTGATGAGCAGTTGGATTTTCCAGTTGTTTATGCATCAGCTCTAAACGGTATCGCTGGTTTGGAAGCAGACAACTTAGCGGACGATATGACGCCGCTGTTTAAAACCATCGTTGATGTGGTACAGCCACCTCAAGTGGACGCAGAAGCGCCATTCCGTATGCAAATCTCTAGCCTTGACTATAACAGCTTCGTTGGTGTTATCGGTATTGGTCGTATTCAACGCGGTAAAATTAAAACCAATACACCTGTAACTATCGTTGATAAAAACGGTAAAACGCGTAATGGTCGTATTCTTAAAATTATGGGTTATCACGGTCTAGATCGTATCGAAGTAGATGATGCGCAAGCGGGTGATATTATCTGTATCACAGGTATCGATGCGCTTAATATCTCAGATACTATCTGTGATCCCAATCACGTCGAAGCATTGCCAGCATTGACTGTTGATGAACCAACAGTATCAATGAATTTCCAAGTGAACAACTCACCGTTTGCAGGTCGTGAAGGTAAGTTTGTGACGTCACGTAATATTCGTGAGCGTCTTGAGCGTGAGCTAATTCATAACGTCGCACTGCGTGTGGAGGATACGGAATCTCCAGATAAATTTAAAGTATCAGGCCGCGGTGAGCTACATTTATCGGTCTTGATCGAAAACATGCGCCGTGAAGGTTTTGAGCTTGGTGTATCAGGCCCAGAAGTTATCGTGAAAGAAGTCGACGGTAAGCTCCAGGAGCCGTATGAAAATGTTGTCTTCGATATTGAAGATGCGCATCAAGGTCCAATTATGGAGCAGGTCGGCTTGCGTAAAGGCGAGATGACTAATATGGAGCTTGATGGCAAAGGTCGTATGCGTATTGAGGCGACTATGCCAGCGCGTGGTTTGATTGGTTTTCGTTCAGAGTTTTTAACACTGACGTCGGGTACTGGTATCATGACGTCAAGCTTCTCGCATTACGGTCCACAAAAGATCGGTGATGTTGGCGGACGCTCTAACGGTGTATTGGTTTCTATGGCGAATGGCGTTTGCTTAGGTTTCGCACTATTTAACCTACAAAAACGTGGTAAATTGTTCGCTGAGCCACAGCTTGAAGTATACGAAGGTATGATCGTTGGTCTTAACTCGCGTAACGATGATATGGCGGTGAATCCAACAACTGCTAAGCAGTTGACTAACGTTCGCGCGAGTGGCACTGATGAAGCGTTGACATTGACTCCAGCGGTTAAGTTTACCCTTGAGCAAGCACTTGAATTTATTCAAGATGACGAACTAGTAGAAGTAACGCCGAAAGCGATACGTCTGCGTAAACGTTATTTGACTGAAAGTGAGCGTAAGCGTCATGGTCGTAAGAAAGGCGCTTAACAGACGGGTGTAAGCAAAAATAAAAAAGGCTAATATAATATTAGCCTTTTTTTTGTAGTTTTATTTAGTACTAACTATCACTTCGATAAAAGATTGTATTGTGGTAAAACTGATGAACAGAACTACTTTGTAACTACCACATAATCATTGGTGTTAATGAGAATCTCTGAGGGACGATCAACAACGATACGCACGACGTTATCGTTCACGCCTTGAGATTTATAAAAATTGTCTTCAGCAACTGTGCATCCTAAACAGCGGGCCATCGCATCCCAAGGTTCGACGAACAATTTTTGCTGTGCTTGATCGGCGTTGCCACCAATCAGTGAAAAAGGCAAGCTTACGATATAGGCTGCCGTACCAGCGATAGCAGTAACGAGCTGCAATGGTTTACCAACTACTGTATCTACGACCATAGTGTCATAAGAAGGGCCAAAATCGCGCTCATCTATCTCTATAGCTGCCGTCGCAGGCTGCATCATGGCCACAATGAAGCTGACGCTTATTATTGCAGTAAGCAGTTTACTCTTAACTAAGTTGTGGGGATTGGCATTAACAGTCATTATGATTTCCTAAAACGTGTAAGCGATATGAACAAGGAGTATTGCTGGTTAAAAGTAAACAAAAGGCAGCATTGTCCAATTATTGAAGCAAGATACATGCCGATAAGCAACATAAAATTGCGTTATAGGTTATTTTTATTCTATATCATAATGAATATTGTGCCTCAAATGGGCTGACAGTTAGGGCAAAAGACACTAGCACGGCCATTAAGTCTAACGTTATCAAGCACCGTATCACAACTTGGACATAATTTACCATGTTGACCGTACACGTTTAAAGTCTGCTGAAAATAGCCTGTTTGTCCACTGGCGACAGTAAAGTCGCGTAGCGTTGAACCGCCAAGCTCGATGGCTCTTTGTAAAATGGCTTTAATATGATCAACCAGTATGATTATCTGCTCATAAGATAGTTCATGCGCTGGAGTAGCAGGATGGATAGCAGACAAATACAAGCTTTCTGTCGCGTAGATATTGCCCACCCCAACGACAACTTGCTGCTCCATGATGACCGACTTGATGGCACGTGTAATAGGGCGTTTTTTGGTTTTATTATCTATCCTGACGTCATGACTATCAGTACGCTGAATCAGATGATATAAATAATCAGCACTAAACTCACTCGATAGTGGCTCATGACCCAGATGATCCAAGAGCTTGCTATTATAATCTTCATACCATAATACAGCGCCAAAACGCCTTGGATCATGGTAATGCAGCTGCGACTGGACACCGTCATCATCATTAAAAGTCACCATCAGATGGTCATGCTTACGCTTATCCGTACCCAAGGGATGTTGCTGCAAACTACCTGACATCCCTAGATGAATGATGAGCTGACGTTGGTATGGTAAAAGATGGTCATCAATCATGGTTTGACTGCGAGCCACAAGTTTCGCTATCGGCATAAAGGTCAGTATTAAGTATTTTGCGCGGCGCTCTACCTTTTGCAACGTGTAATCAAGTAAAGCGTGCAAGTCATCAGGCATGGGCCAGCGCAATTTTGGCTGAAACACTTGCACCGCCGAAACCCTTTGATCCAATAAAGGTGCAAGACTGGTTTTAGTGGTTTCAACTTCAGGTAATTCAGGCATAGTAATGTTCTATAAAAATTTAATGAAGCTTAAATATTGGGTTAGCAGTAGCATATAACAACGGTTTTTAAGCTTGAGTCTTAATCAAAAGTTACCGCGGCGCAGTATAAATTTTGCTTTTTTATGATAATTGATACTATTATTTATTAAGCGAAGGTTGTTTATGGAGCAACGGTACGACGCGCATGCAAAATTCCTGGCTGCTGCT
This sequence comes from Psychrobacter sp., assembly GCA_029264635.1. Lineage (GTDB taxonomy): Bacteria > Pseudomonadota > Gammaproteobacteria > Pseudomonadales > Moraxellaceae > Psychrobacter. The sequence continues at coordinate 4,968 of JARIAA010000099.1, forward strand.
CAAGCTTGGCAAGCAGTTTGGATAAATGTGATAATCCTGCAACTTCAATGTGAAACTTTAAAGAGGCGATATTATCATCCGTACTCAAGGTTTCAACCTTACGAATATTAACGCTTTCTTTATCAATTACTTGGGTCAAATCCCGTAAAAGTCCGCGTCTATCATAAGCTTCGATATGAATGTCCACAGGTTGATAACGACCAGACTTAGATTTCCAAGCGGCGCTGATTTTTCGTTCTGGATCACGCTCAATCAGACGTATATACTCGGGGCAGCCACGGTTATGGACACTAACCCCACGAGACAGCGTAATATAACCAGAGATTGGCTCACCATGAACAGGATGACAGCAGCCTGCTAAATTCACCTCTATATTATCGAGGCCGTCAATACAGATTTTATAGGCATCAATTTTGCCAGTCGCTTTGGGATCGACGCTAGGAGTATATTCTTCGTATTCTTTTTCAGGCTCTAGATGCAGCTGACGAGAAATATGACCGGTGAGCTGATTGAGTCCAATCTCACCAGTGACGAGGCCTACGATAATATCATCGGTATTATTAACATGGAAAAACTGCGTATAGTCATTTAAATCAATGCTATTAGGATGGACGGACAGGCGCTCAAGCTCTTTACTCAGCATCTGCTTACCAATCTCAATGTTCTTATCGCGATCTTGTTTATTAAACCATTGACGTAGCTTGGCGCGTGCACGATTGGTATGAATATAACCGAGGGAGGCGACCAACCAATCACGATTGGGTTCGCGCGAGGATTTGGTGATAATTTCAACTTGTTCACCAGTTTTGAGCTGATAAGTGAGGGGAACATAGCGCTGATTCACTCGTGCTGCTTGGGCGCTATTACCTACTTGTGTATGCACATAGTAGGCAAAATCAAGTACAGTAGCGCCCTTTGGTAATTCTGTAATATCACCATCACGGCTAAAAATATAAATACGTTCAAGCTCATCAAAATTAACAATTTGCTCTTCATCTTCGAACTCATTTAAATCGTGATCATCAAGCTCACCGTCAGTTTCTAGATCCGAACGTATTTGATTGCGTGTCTCATTATTGATAGATAATAAATGGCGTAAAGAGCTAATTTTTTGCGTCAGATAGTTGTCTTTTTTGTTTTTTAAGCCTTCTTTATAATTAACGTGTGCGCACATGCCAAGTTCCGCTTCAAAATGCATACCATGTGTACGGATTTGCACCTCGAGCGATTTGTTTTCAGCAATGACGGCAGTATGTAAAGAGCGGTAGCCGTTCGGTTTTGGATTGGTAATATAATCATCAAACTGCTCAGGAATATGTCGCCACAAGCCATGCACAATGCCTAAGACGTAATAACAGTCAGATGGGTCTTCAACCAATACACGTAGCGCTCGAATATCATAAAGCTGGTCAAAAGATAGAGCTTTTAACTTCATTTTGCGATAAATAGAATAAATATGCTTAACCCGTCCTGAGACATCAGCGATGATGTCCGCTTCTGCTAGAGCTTGATTAAGTTTATCTTGTACCCGCTGAATATAGTCTTCACGCTCACTGCGCTTTTCGGACAACAGCTTGGCAATCTCTTTATAGCGATCAGGAGCAAGATAGCGAAACGCCAGATCTTCAAGCTCCCACTTTAATTGAGCTATCCCTAAACGGTGGGCAAGGGGTGCATAGATCGTCATGACTTCACGAGCGACGCGCTGTTGACGCTCTGCATTAGAAAATGATAGCTCACGCATGGCAAAGGTACGTTCAGCGAGTTTAATGAGTACAACGCGTACATCATTAGTGACTGAGATGAGCATACTATAGATATTAGATAATTGGTCACGTTGATTGTTGACGAAGTGATCTTCTAGACGCTTATTACTCTCGATAATGGCTGATAGCTTTCCCATGGCCAAAGAGTCTCTGACGAGAATGGCGATATCTGCCCCAAAGTTTTTCTCAATCTCAGTTAAGCTGACCAGTGATTTACGCGCACTACGATATAGCATGGCTGCGACCAATGCATCCTCATCTTGGTATAAATACGTCAAAATGTCGGCCATACCAATACCCGTCACATAAGCACCTGAACGCTCAGATTCGCTCGTATTCATACGGCTGCGAATAAACTCGCAAGCAATAGATAGCGTCGGTACGGTCTCTTGACCAATACGTTTAGCGACATTATTGAGCCAGACAGGTACGTCAATGTTGGCTTGATCTAGATCGTCTATATTCGCGTCATCAAAGTGCATTTGCACGTTGTCAGCCAGGGTATGATCCAGATACTCGTTTTCTAAGTCAGGATCATGATTGTGGTAAGCGTACTGCGCCGAGCGATCAAAAGTAGTGTGCAGCTTATGAGTTGCCAATTGCTGCTTGATATCAAGGGGTACTTGGGCATAGCTATTAGCCGATTGATGAGAGCGCTGGCTGGCGACCAGTTGTGCTGCCAATGCTGCACTATCAGCTTGTGTTGTTTGTCCATCTATTAGGGGTAGACCTTCTCGAATCTTTACCATAGCTCGCTCCTCTTAGCTATTTCGAAACCTCTTACTGCCTCAACTGTTATGTACCAACTTTTGATCTTACTATAATTATCTATAACTACAATCAACATAGCTGCCAAAAATCCTTTTTTTAGCAGCTATGACAAAGATTGATACTCAGTATTTTAAGGGCATAAGCACAAATACACACAATATATTAAATAATACACGTACAGACCATATGGGTATCATTATGTCATTTTAAACGGGCAATTCAAGCAAGGCTCTGTAGTGATAATGCATATAAGCGTAACTGCAATCCACAATTTACAACTATCGATGATTGAAGCAACGATGCTCGAAAAATACTCTAAGCCAAAATGACTATAAATTAAAAAGTCTATGCGACTACCTTTTCAAATCTTGCGATTGATTCGACATGGCCTGTATGACAAAACATATCCATCACCCCAGCGTGAGTCAGACGATAACCTTGCTCCAATAACGCTTTTGTATCCCGAGCAAGCGTTGCAGGGTTACAAGAGACATAAACAATACGCTGAGCATTAAATTTGGGCAAGTATTGCATAATCTCCCAAGCGCCAGAACGGGGCGGATCGATAAGTAGTGCATCAAAACCTTGATTGGCCCATGGTTGATCTGAACAATCTTGAGTCAAGTCCTGCGTATAAAATTCGGTATTATAAATGTCATTACGACGTGCATTGTCTGCGGAGCGAGCGGTCATGGCATCGCTACCTTCAACACCAACGACAGAGCCCGTCTCACCAACTAAACGTGCTAACGGCAAACTAAAATTTCCCAAACCACTGAATAAGTCCAATACGCGCTCGCCTGCCTTTAAAGCTAACAAATCACAAGCAAGCTTAGTCATCTGACGATTAACGGACAGATTTACCTGGGTAAAATCGGTAGGAATGAACTCAAAGGTCAAATTATATTCTGGCAGCTGATAATATAGACGCCCGAACTGCTCGCTCATGTTATCGGTATCTGTCAATGCAATACGTTTTATACTATCTGCGCCTTTAGGCTGTAAGTACAACTGCCAGTTACGCGCTACAAAAAACGCTTTTAGCTTGTCGACATCTGCATCAGATAATGGCGCTAAGTTGCGTACAATCAGAGCAACAGGAAGATCACCATCAGGTAATTGTGGCAGATACTCTCCCATTGCCAGCTCAAGCTGCGCAATCTTGTCACGGCTCTCAAGTGTACTGATAAGCGTTTTTAGATTTTCAATCTCAAAACCAATACGCGCATCTAAAATATGACACTCATTCAACTCAGCTAAAAAATTACTCGAGCGCTCACGAAAACCGACCAAAGCAGTTTCTTTTTTGGCGACATAACGTACACCCAGCCGCGCTTTGGTGCGGTAACCAAGACGATCACCAACTACTGGCGCAAGCCAAGTGTCAGGCTCTACATCAGCTTGATGCATGAGCATCTCGGCGAGGACTGATTGCTTAAAATGGATTTGTCCATCTGGCTGCCAATGTTGCAAATTACAGCCGCCGCAGACACCAAAATGCGGGCAAGGCGGTACAGCGCGTTCAGGATTTGGGTTGGCGGTAATGCTAACGGCATCACCTTCTTCAAAACTGGTACGGCTATTGGTCAATTTGACCAGCGCAGTCTCTCCAGGTAATGCAAAACCGACAAAGACTTTTTTACCATGCTTATCTGTTAGATGACCTTCTGCTTCACCAAAACCATTGCCATATACGGCAACTCCGCGACCATCATGCGATAGACCTTCGATAGTAAAGGGTATTGGCTTCGCCTCCTTTAGACGGCGGCGCGTCTTTGATGAGGGTTTAGATTTTTTCTTATTGGGCGGGATAGAGATTTGAGTATTACCAGATTGTGGTGTGGTGCTTGGTACGGTATCAGGAGCTGATGTCGTCTTTAAATCGGTGGGTTGCATAAACCTGCCTTAATAATAAATAATAAATAACTAAAAAATAATGAAGATACCATTATTTACAATGCTGTTTTCATGATTGGGGCGCAGATGTCCAGTCAGCAATAAACTCATGATGGCGAGGTTTATCGTCCGCTTGAGTGGATATGGCTAAATAGTCACGACTTTGCTGTTGCCAGTAATCATAGGAGGGTGACGATAGCTTACCTGTCAGGCGTAACCAGCGCAGATAGATAAGCCAAGTATTCATAACGTCGGACTCGCAGTAGATAGATAGGGTCTGCCAGTCGCCATTACTGACAAGATCACCGACCATGCTACCATCGACATCGGTCTTACCCGGTAGCCCGTATAAACTTGCAACGACATCCATTGCCTCACGGCGACTAGCACCATACTGGCTAAATCTGTCCATCAGGTCTAAATGTTTGGTTTGAAAGCGATTAACATAGTTATCAAAACGCATGTTTTTGATACGCTCGCCTTCTTCAAATAGCCACGGCGCGGACAAGTCATACTGCATAGCACGGTAAATAAGGACAGGGATATCAAAACCTGAACCATTCCAGCTCACAAGCTGTGGCAACGTTTCAATATCACTAAATGCCCGAAAAAACTTAGTAAGAATGTCTTTTTCGCTAAACTTATCGGCGGTCAACGAAAACAGTGAGAGCTGTCCATCCTTGATATATAACGCAGAGATGCAGACAATACGCTGTAATGGTAGACGCATAAAGTCATGCCCAGCCTCTTGTATGCGAATAGCCGTCAGTGCACTCATGGCGTCAGCATCATTGAGATCAGCCAATTGCGGGTAGATACGGCGAGCCGCATCAGTATCTGCTACTGTTTCGATATCAAAAACCATGATCGGATTAGCAGGTAGGGCATGGGTCATAAACAATCCTAGTTACTTATTATATTTGGATGCTGCTATCATCAATACTATACAGACCAGTTGATAAATAACGATCGCCGCGATCGCAGACAATAAAGGCGATGACCGCATCAGGGTTTGCTTTGGCAACTTGTACCGCCGCCCAAGCTGCGGCCCCTGATGAGACACCAGCGAAAATGCCCTCGGTTTTTGCCAGTTTACGCATATAAACCTCTGCAATATGCTGGTCAATATCCATGACTTCATCGACCAAGTCGGCATCAAAAATACCAGGCATATAAGCGGAAGGCCAGCGGCGAATACCAGCAATAGAGGCTTCTTCGTCGGGTTGCAGGCCGATAATTTTTACCGCTGGGTTTTTTTCTTTTAAGTACTGGGCCACGCCCGTGATGGTACCTGTAGTACCCATTGAGCTAATAAAATGAGTGATTTTACCCTCAGTCTGCGCCCAAAGCTCAGGGCCTGTAGTTAAATAATGCGCTTGACTATTGTCAGGGTTATTAAATTGGTCTAATACAATACCTTGACCCTCAGCTTGCATCTGTAACGCCAAATCACGTGCTACTTCCATGCCTTCGTCGACCTCAATCAACGTAGCACCATAAGCAATCATTGCATCTTTGCGTTCTTGGGTCGAATTGGTTGGCATCAACAGCGTCATGGGATAACCGCGCATGGCAGCGACCATAGCAAGTGCAATGCCCGTATTACCACTGGTTGCTTCAATTAAGGTGTCACCTGGCTTGATATCACCGCGTTGTTCTGCTTGATAAATCATATTAAAAGCTGGCCGATCCTTAACAGAGCCCGCTGGATTATTCCCCTCAAGCTTGGCTAGTAGCGACGCACCATTGGTGATACTTTCTTGCTCAGGTAGACGATGCAATTTCACTAATGGCGTCTGACCAACGCAATCGGCAAGATTGGCAACTTGAGTAATAAAATTAGCATTTGACATGGCCGTAGAGGACATAAGGTATCCTTATTTTTATTTTAAAATCATAGCTTTTGCAAAGCTGGTTTTAATTTGTGAGTAAGTGCTTCAATATAGCTACTATCTACAATAGGTAACAATATAGTCGCTCATTAAATGATTGCAGATTTATGAAAATGACAACAAATAAAAAGTTGCGTCATTATATCACTTTGTTTTTAGCTACGCTGTTGGCAACAAGATATTTTGGTAAATGAATAGTATTTAAAAAAAGCGTTATAATTAAAGTGCTTTTAAAATTAACACTCTATAATAGATAACAAAGACTATTATGATTACTTTTCGTCAGCTCATCAGTACAGCTCCCTATTTATAGCTATAAATAGGGTTAAAATAATTTATAAGTTTGGCTATATAATCAAAACAGTCGTTCAAGGCCTACATAGTAGCCAAGGGTATATCATACGAAGGTAAGTGGAGATTATGTCTAGCATGGGATATACAAAACGCTTTGATAGTGGCAGCGCTTATGGTCAGCTAATTGTGTTGGTTTTTTTGCCAATTTGTGTGCTTGCAGTCGTCGGCGGCATCTTGGTATTCCATGAAACAATGCGGGCGAGTGAGTCGGAGCAAAAGGCTTTAGCCGAGGCAGTATTAATACGATACAAACCTGTGGTCATTGAGCTGATTCCTGAGCTATTGGAACAAGATCGCTTGCAGTCAGCTGCCAATAGAACATATGCTCAAAATATCGCGGGTGATATGACAGCTAACCGTAAAGCTTTGCTTGAAAATAAAACTAAACCTGATCACATGCCCTTATCACAAGTCCATTCAGATCATTATATCAGTACGCCTAGTGATAGCTTGAGCAGCACAGTATTGTCAGAAGAAACCATAGAAGGTTTGTCCGCCTCGGCTCAATCTAAGGTGGCACTCGCTGATGAGAGTCAAGGTGCTCGAATCGATACTACTCAAGGTGCTATGACCACATTAGTATCGATTCGAGATAAGCTCAGTCATATGCAGTCTGAACAACATGTACAACGTATTGCAATTATTAATGAAAATAACCAAATACTAGCAACGGTAGGTTATGGCATTAAAGAGAGCTGGCCTTTAATTGATCCCTCGCAAAGCTTTTTGTCCCAACAAGTAACGCCTATTGGTACCGCTTATGGCAGTATACTAGGAGATTTTGCAGGACAAAGGCTGTGGTTGCTCATCGATATGGATAATGAGCCGCTTTATATTGCGCGCTATCGTATAGCGATGGCATTAGTGATTACTGGGTTATTAACCATTTTGATCTTACTTTTGAGTCTCAATATCTATGCCAAACGTTGGATTGCACCTATCTATGAGCTGCGCCTGCAACTACAGCGTACCCACGTGGACAATCTGTATAAGCCTATTCCAGTAGAATCTGATGGCGAGCTGAACTTACTGCAACAAGATTTGGTCAAGACTTTGCGGCGTCTGCATTCAAGCTTTCAAGAATTAAAAGATAATGCCGAACAGACGGAAGATGATTTGCGTCTGGCTTTTGATGAGATGGAGATGCAAAATATCTCGATTCGAAATGCGCGTGATGACGCCATCTCAACCAGCCAAGCAAAGACGGCATTTTTGGCCAATATTAGCCATGAGCTGCGCACACCACTTAATAGTATTGATGGCTTTATTAATCTACTTGCGCGTCATGGTGAATTGAACCCCGAGCAAGATTTATATGTGCATACCATTCGTAAATCATCGGCGCATCTATTGGCGCTCGTCAATGATGTTTTAGATTTTTCTAAGATTGAGGCGGGCAAGTTGGTGCTTGATCGTCATGAGTTTGACCTTTATGACACTATCTATGATGTGGTGGATATGCTCTCGCCAGTAGCGGCAGAAAAAGGTCTGCGTATGGCCGTACTGTTTTATAACGATGTGCCCATGCGTATTGTGGGTGATGCGCTGCGCCTTAAGCAAGTCCTAACTAATCTGGTCGGTAATGCTATTAAGTTTACCGATGGGGGTGATGTGGTGGTGCGCGTCAGCTTAGATGATCATCGTGATAACTATCTGATGATTAGTGTACAAGATAGTGGCAAAGGGATCTCTTTGGAAGATCAAAAAATGCTCTTACAAAGCTTTAGCCAAGGTGATCCATCTATCACCCGCCAGTATGGTGGAACAGGATTGGGGCTTGTCATCTCCAAGCAATTAACACGGCTGATGGGCGGCGATATTGGGTTTTATGACAACGCGCAAGAAAATATCGCCAACCAAGGCGCGACGTTTTGGTTTCGCATGCCAACTCATATCGATGTGTTAGAAGCGGCAACGGGACAAACCATTGCCCCACCTATCCTTGCGCCACTTGCCAATGAAAATGATGAGTTTAATGTGTTGGTTTGGATTAATCACAATGCTTCAAGTCAGGTGCTCAAAGCCAGCTTGCAAACTCTACCTATTAAATTGACTCAAGCCAACTCTTTACCCGGTGTCCTTGAGTCCCTAAAAGAGCGCGGTAACTATTGGGACTGGGTCATCGTTGATAATGATAAACAAGATGACATGATGGCGCTACTCAAACAAATTCGCCTACACTATCAAGGTAAGCTTGCTGTCTTTGGTTATCAAGTGGCGGCTGACCAAGCTTTGTTAAACCGTTATCAAGCCAACATTCTGTATGAGCCTTTGGACAAAAGGCAGTTATATGCGATGCTCGATACCCAAAAGAAAAACGTGACTGTCAGAGCACAATTGCCTCGCTGGCATGGCGTGACAGTCCTTGCCGTCGATGATCATCTGCCCAATCTTTTGGTATTAGACGCGCTTCTTAGCGAGCTTGGTATTCATGTGATTACCGCCAATAGTGGCTTTGATGCTATTGAATTGGTCAGTAAACAGCAAAGCAAAAATCTAAAAAACGTCAAACCTATCCAGCAAAGTCTGTCCGATAAGACGCAACTATCAAAAGCGCAAGTCGGTGATCAGATCAATAATACCGAAGAGCGCGCTTCTGCCCAGTTAAAGGCCAAATTGCAAAATAACGACACCATCGATCTTATTTTTATGGACATTCAGATGCCGCGTATGTCAGGGCGAGAGGCGGCGCAGCAAATCCGCAAAATTGAGATCGGAGATAGTCGCATTCCTATCATTGCGTTGACCGCGCATGGATTGTCAGATGAGCGCGATAAGCTTCTGGCGAGTGGCATTGATGACTATGTTGGTAAACCTATTAGCCAGCCGCAGTTATTGCAAGTGCTACAAAAATGGTTGGATCGTACGTCAACGGATCAAAGTTTGACAACCGCTATAACCCCTAATCATCCCAAGACAGTGAAAGATAAGGCTGTTGCTAACATCAATAGTGCTAAGCAAAAAGGCAAGTCAACAGATAAAGTCGTATCGCGTCCTTTGTCGCTCAAGAAAATACGGGACGATTATCTGCGTGATAACCAGCCGCGCGACGATTATCTGCGAGAACCGCAGCGCATGACCCAACCACGCTACCAAGCCTTGCAATATCAAGAACATGCTTCTGAGGATCAAGATGAGCATTCACAATATTTGCCAAAAGAGAACCACTGGAAGAGCAGTGCTATTGAGGGGTTACAGATATTAGACTGGCAAGATGCCTTGACCCGTTCGGCAAATAAGCCTGATCTTGCGGCCAAATTAATTACTATGATGCTCGATACCATTGCCGACGAAAAAGAAGCGTTGGATCAAGCCTGGCAAGCGCGCGATCGTAACGAGCTTGCGCAAATTGCTCATCGTATACTAGGAGCTAGTCGCTATACGGGTGTGCCGCAGCTGCGTCAAGCGAGCCAAAACTTAGAAGATAAGTGTCTGCTCAATGTTCAGCACACCACACCTGCGCAGTTTGCGATGCTAAAACCATACTTTGAAGACTTAATATTAGCGCTAAACAATTTACAAACCCTCGATTTGTCTCCTTATGCCCAGCTCAACTACCATCGTTTGAGTGAAGACGACATGACTTGGAAAATGATTTAGTGAGCATTGGCATCTATCTATCGTTTGAATCTCATTCTTCTTGCTCTAGCGTTGATGACATCGGTACAGTCAGTTATTTGGCAGGTATAGCAGCTATAAGCCTGTTAAGATTAATAGGAACATCCTCCTATTTTTTGCTATTTATTTTTAAGGATTATTATGCATGCTATTGCCGCTTATCAATATGAAACCTTACAAGTTAGCGTTACCGAAAATATCGCGACAGTGACGATAAATCGACCAGAAAAAAAGAATGCCATGAGTTTTAAAGTAGTCAATGAGCTGATTGCTGCTGCTGGTCACATTAGTCGTGATAAAACATTACGAGCAGTGATTCTTAATGGCGCTGAAGGGACATTTTGTGCTGGTATTGACTTGGGGGATTTAAACCAACCCAAAAATCAAGCTTACGCCTTTTGGCAATTGATCAGGCCATGGCAGAGCTCATTTCAGCAGGTTTGTTTGGTGTGGCGTGAGGTCCCGATTCCTGTTATTGCTGTATTAGAAGGTTATTGCATTGGCGCAGGCTTGCAACTGGCATTGGCCTGCGATATACGTGTTAGTCATCCTGATTGTAAGCTGTCTATTATGGAGGCCAAATGGGGTTTGGTCACTGATATGGGATTGACACAATCAGCACTAGGCGTAGTACGTGCAGATACCTTAAAAGAGCTGGCAATGAGTGCGCGTACCATTAATGCAGAAAAAGGGCAGACATTGGGACTCATTACGCACTGTAGTGAGTCGCCACTACAAGAGGCACAAACCTTGGCAATGGAGTTTGCAGAGCGCTCTCCTGATGCGGTACTTGCCAGTAAGCGAATTATTAATGCTATGTATCAGCAGTCAGGACTTACTTTATACAAAGAAAAAATGTGGCAATTAAAGCTCATGTTAGGGCGTAATCGTAAGTTTGCATTAAAAAAAGCTAGAGATGCCAGTATTGAGTTTGCTAAGCGCCAATTTCATTAGAATAAGTTAAGCATGGCTTAAGCTATTATATCAGTTATTAAATTATGTTTAATTAACGTTATCTAACTATTGAAACGTAAGGGGGCAGTACGATATAACGGTGTCTGCTCGCTTACTTGCTTATAATATGCTACTTATTGCGTACTGACCTATAACGTACGACAAATAGATGTGATCGTTTTTGGTAGCGGCTTTTTATTGAAAAACGTAAATACTTAATAAAAACTAAGTGTAATTAAAACTAAGTGTAATTAAAACATGAGTAATAAGATAATAACCTTTATATAAAATGGCCTAACTATGTCTGTTCAAAAATCTTCTATATCAAATAAACCCGCCGCTTCTGAACGCGTGCGTTCGGCGGATTTGCCCGTTGCTTGGATTATGATGCTAGGGCTTATTGTAGCGATTGGGCCGTTATCTATTGATATGTACTTGCCTGCTATGCCTGCAATGGGAGATAGCTTTGGGGTGTCAACAGCGTTTATGGCCAACTCTGTCCCAGCTTACTTTGTCGGATTGGTATTTGGACAATTGTTTTATGGGCCTTTTAGTGACCGCATTGGCCGTGTTAAACCTCTATACATGGGTATGACATTATATGTAATTGCATCCATCATTTGTGCCACGACGAGTAACGAATATGTGCTGTTTGCAGGCCGTACTTTGCAGGCACTCGGGGCTTGTGTAGGTGCTGTGGTCACCCGTGCTGCCATTCGCGATCGCCTGACGGCAAAACAAACAGCAAAAGCTTTTTCTATTATGATTTTGGTAATGGGTCTAGCACCAATACTGGCCCCATCCCTTGGGGCACTGTTTTTGCAATTTTTTGAGTGGCGCGCTATTTTTTGGTTTTTGGCCGCTTTTGGGGTATTTAATTTATTGTTGACTAAGTTTTTCTTCTTTGAAACCTTAACAGAAGAAAATCGTAATGTAAGTCCCGCTAAAGAAGTACTGAGTCAGTACTGGGATTTGCTAAAAGACCCTACTTTTAATTATCCGGCAATCGGCGGCGGTTTATTGATGGGGGCAATGTTTGTCTATATCAGTTCAGCATCTGAACTCATTATGGATACCTATGGCGTTTCGGCCACGCATTTCGGTTGGCTTTTTGGATTAAATGCTGCAGGTTTTGTTGGATTGACCCAGCTCAATCAATGGTTGACCAATCGCTTTCGTATTCTAAGCATTTTGCGTTTTGGTGCAATGATGCAGGTCATCTCGGCAGGCGCGCTGTTCGTGACGGGCATTATATTTGGTACTGAGGCTTGGCTTGCCTTGGTATTAGCGTGTATCTTTTTCTGTATTGCAGGTCTCGGTCTCACTCAGCCAAATGCCTCTGCTATTGCGCTCGCTTTTCAGAAAAAACGTGCTGGTATGGCAAGTGCACTACAAGGCTCTTTGATGTTCTCAGTCGGTATCTTTGGCGGATTATTGGTGAACTTATTTCCAGTCAATCCCGTTCTCAGAATTGGCATCGCTATGTTCGCTTTGATGAGTCTTGGTTGCTTTTTAATTTGGCAAATTGATCGTAATTTGAATCTTGATGATGCAGAATAGCGGACTCAAAATACTCTAGAACCAAGTCGAAAAACACTCAGACATGAATAATGGACTGAGTGTTTTTTTTGTCTTTCAATACCGTTTTTGGCATAAAGGTTATCGAAGTCGTTTAAATGTTATCACTCAATCTTTACAAAGTTTAGGCTTTTATCTACTAAATCTACCGTTCACTCTTAATAGTGGCATATCTTTTGCACAGTATTTTTTGTACCTAAAAGTCTACAACTTTCGTCTCTTACATGCCTATTATTCATCTATTTTTAAGGTTAATACATAGATTAGATGTATAAGTCATATTTGCGCATGGCGTTAAAAAGTTGCTAAATTTTCACCAATCGTAATATTAAGTTATCAATTATTTCTATATATCTCTTAATTGTTATATAGAAAGAAACTAGAAGTCTTTTAGTCTGAAGGATAGGTTATGAAGCAGTTATATAGAGTACTCCCGATTGTACTAAGCGTTGGATTATTTGGTTGTGGCAACACGAACAATGCTACAACGCAGGAAGCCGCTAATACAAGTAATACAGAGACAACAGACCACAAAGACAATTTTGTTAGTAAATTACCTGATTCAGCACCAGTAGTAAAAGTTGCTATGACAGGTGATCTACCACCTTTTTCCTTTCAAGATGATTATGGGAATATGCAAGGCACCGATGTCGATTCGATTCGAGCTATTGGTGAGCAGCAAGGCTTCAAAGTTGAATTTTATAAAGAAACTTGGCAAAAGATGTTTGATAGTGTGGAATCAGGTCAACGAGATTTAGCAATATCCGGTATCTCTTACAAAGATGATCGCGCTATAAGGTACGGCTTATCAACTCCTTACTTTTTCAATCCAGCAAGTATGATGTACCTAAAAGGGAGCTTAAATATAGAAAGTTTAGAAGACATAAAAGGGCTAAAAACAGGTACTTTAGCAGGCTCAAAAGAAGAAGACACTTTGAAAGAAATGGGAGCTTCCGTAGAGTTGGTTTCAAGGCCTACTATATTTTTGGCTTACGAAGACTTGGTACAAGGCAAAACTGATGTCCTATTATATGATTTGCCAGTGCTACAGTATATCGTAAAAGGCCATCCAGAACATGAAGTTACCATTGTACCTTATGAAGCTGCAGATGCACCGTCCGCGCAGCAAGTAGTTCTCATGGCAAAGGGTAATGATCAACTTATCAACACTGTCAACGAAGGTATTACTAAACTTAAAGCCAATGGTACGTTTAAAGATATTGAAGAGCGCTGGTTGAGTACGCAAGATACGGCGACTAAAGCGGTTTCGACCAGTAAATAATTGAAATCAATTATAGTAACTTATAATCATCATATAGTTATTGATTGCATAATTATTGATTGCTCAGTCATCAAATGATGTTGTCAGTCAATTGAAGAGCGTTCATGCGTATCAAACGTACGGATGCTTTTTTTTGCTTATATATTATCTATAAAAAAGTTATTTAAGACATTGAGAGCCATAAGATAATTGGGTCGAATATATTTTCGTTACAAAGAGTAGCACTAAATAACTTGTATGAAATAAAACGGCATAGATATTGCAAAAAGTAAAGGTGACACTGTTAGTATGTTTTAGCTTTTATAGTCCACTTGTCACATATGGCTACCTTAGATCTGACTTAGTATCAAAGCTAACTGAAGCTCTTAAGTAATTCTTAAATACATATTCCCTCAGATTGCAAGTGTATTTTTTAATGTAATTATATGTCGTATTTTTATGTATTGAACGTACTATCAGGTCGAAAAATACAACAAATAACTTTTTAGATACAGGATCAGACTATGAAACAGCTGTACCAAGTACTACCAATCATTATGACCGTAGGTTTGTTTGGATGCGGTAATAGCAACAATACTACGGCGCAAGAGAATGTTAATACCAATACTACCTCTACGCCAGTGACAGAGACACAAAATCAAGATGATTTTGTCAGTAAACTACCTGATAGTGCACCAGTCTTAAAGGTTGCTATGACAGGAGAT
>JARIAA010000104.1 GCA_029264635.1 Psychrobacter sp.
GCGCCGCTTGCCAATGGTACGACGACAGTGATGTTCGAGGGCGTTCCAGAATATCCGACATGGGCACGGATTGGTCATATTATCGATAAGCATAAAATTACGGTATTATATACGGCACCAACGGCGATTCGTTCAATGATGAAAGAGGGCGATGCCTTTGTCCGTGAGTCAGATCGCTCAAGTCTGCGTCTACTCGGTACGGTCGGTGAGCCCATCAATCCTGAGGCGTGGGATTGGTATTATCATGTCGTTGGCCGCGGACAGTGCCCGATCGTCGATACGTGGTGGCAGACCGAAACAGGTGGCATTTTGCTTGCGCCAATACCGGGTACAGTAGCGCTTAAACCAGGTGCTGCCATGAATCCATTATATGGCATCATACCAGAGGTCGTTGAAGCAGATGGTACACCGTTTGAGGGTTCGGCTGAGGGCAATCTTGCCATTAGTAACAGTTGGCCTGGGCAGATGCGGACTATTTATAATGACCATGCACGGTTTTTGGAGACCTACTTTACCGAGTATCCAGGCTACTATTTCACAGGCGATGGAGCACATCGTGACGAAGACGGCCATTACTGGATTACTGGCCGAGTGGATGATGTCCTCAATGTCTCAGGACACCGATTGGGTACCGCAGAAGTTGAAAGTGCAGTAGATTCGCATCCCTCGACCGTTGAAGCTGCTGTCGTTGGTATGCCGCACGATATACGCGGCGTAGGCATTGCTGCCTTTATTATCCTGAGCTCAGGGGAGGTTGCAAGCGATCGATTAAAAGCGGAGCTTAATCGTCATGTACGCGCTGAGATTGGTCCGATTGCCAACCTAGATGCTATCTATATCGTTGAGGCGTTACCCAAGACGCGCTCTGGCAAGATTATGCGTCGCATCTTACGTAACATTGCCGCCGGCCAATATGTTGGGCTGGGGGATCTATCCACCCTTGCCGATAGTTCAGTTATCAACAAGATAATCGAGGTGGTTAAAGCT
This sequence comes from Psychrobacter sp., assembly GCA_029264635.1. Classification (GTDB taxonomy): domain Bacteria; phylum Pseudomonadota; class Gammaproteobacteria; order Pseudomonadales; family Moraxellaceae; genus Psychrobacter. The sequence goes on from JARIAA010000104.1 coordinate 988, forward strand.
GAGCGTAAAGTAGGTTGCTAATCGTTAAAAGCGGTCGTTAAAAGCGGTCGTTAAAGTGAGATCAACCTAAAGTCATGCTGTTAACAATAGCATGGCTTTTTACTATCGAAGAGACTGAATTACAAAAAAAGATACTTTCTCTTAGGATTATTTTTAACAGGCTATAGTTGAGCTTAAATAAAGTGAGTACAACAACGTGCTAGTTTTATAGTGGATTAACTATATTTTTACTATTCATTACTACATCTTTAATAAGGCTCACTGTCACTATGACTGACCACTCTTTGCCCACGACCGATCATAGTCCCAAACAAGCGGACAATGATGGCGATATTATTCCAAACACTGCGTTGAATGCAAGCATCAGCACTGCACCAAAAATAGCTATCATTGGTGGTGGTTTGACAGGTTTATTGACAGCGACATTGTTAGAGCGTGCGTTTCTCAAACAACAGAGTGTATCCTCTACTCATGCGCCAGTGCCGCAAGTCACTGTCTTTGAAAAATCCCGTAGCGTGGGCCGCCTAGCCACGCGCTATCGTACGGAGAGCAAAACGCATAAAAGCTGGCAATGGGCGTTCGGTGCGCAGTTTTTTACCGCAAAATCGTCTAGCTTTCAGCAGTTTATTGCGCCGTGGTTGGATTCAAAACTACTACAGCCGTGGTGCGCAAAAGTGGTGGAGTTGACGCCAGCTAATGGCAATAGGCAACATACTCAAGCTCAAGACAATCACTCACCTGATATTCAAAAAAAAGAGCAATGGGATAGTACTCATGCGCGTTATATCAGCTCCCCTAAAATGACCAGTTGGGGACGTGCCTTGGCGGATGATTTACAGCATGCGACTATAAAATTTAAGACCCGTGTCGCTCCCATTAACCACCCGCAAATAGATCATACAGATAAGAGCGGTGTGCAGACGGAGTTATTTGATGACACTGGCCGCAGTCTTGGCTGGTTTGATTGGGTTATTTGCACCGCGCCAAATGGTCAAGCAGGGGAGCTAATGGCAGAGAGTGGCTTTACGGAACAAGCCAACATCACTCAGGTTCAAATGCTGGCTTGTTATACGCTGATGCTCGGCTGGGACAATATCGAGGCGCTCCCTGAGAGTTTACATCATCAGTCGATGCCAGTATGGGACGTAGCCTATGTACAGGATTCGCCGTTAGATAGGATATTTATTGAGCATCAAAAACCTGCGCGTAGTGACTTGCTACCCAGCGTCACGATTCATGCGCGCAACGACTGGTCAGAAGAGCATGTCGATGAGGATATTGACACCATAAAAATGCAACTGCTAGCAGCAGCACAGCAAGCATTGAATTGGCAGGATGGTCAGGCACCAAGTCAAATAGACTGTCATCGCTGGCGTTATGCAGCGACGATCATGGATAGAAGAGATAAAGACAGCACTGAGCCGTTAGGAATATTAATCGATACTCAGCACCAATGGATCGTCAGTGGCGACTGGTGCGGACACGGTCATATCGAGAGCTGCTATCAGATGGCAGAAGAAACCGTAAAAGTACTTTATGCTTTCTAAAATGCAAATATTATTATCGTCTCGTCGTTATGAGATTGCTATCATCTTGTGTGTAATTGGTTTTTTAATCCTTCCCCTGCCAAAACCCTTTAAATCAAAAGCTTATTGAAAAAAATAGCTGCTAAAAAAGGCACAGGCTTTATTCTTAAGTAGGACAGTTTTGGTCAATAAAGTAAATTGACTATCCTCTGTTTTTGTCCTATGGTGAGTAAGATAGCTTCTAGAGAAATACTCATAGGAGAGGGTTGTGAGCAAGATTACTAAAGAATCTGTTTCAGCGATAGAGATAGCATCTCGCCTCGAACAAGGTCGCCTTTGTCCAGTTGAGCTGGTTGAAGAGACGTTTGCAAATATCCGAGCATCTGATCCCAGTATTTTTACGGAACTGCTTGAAGACAGAGCCCTAAGAGAAGCACACGCCTCAAGGCAACGCCGCCGTGAGGGCAAGCCTCTTAGCCCGTGGGATGGTGTGCCAGTGGCATGGAAAGATCTTTTTAATATAGAGGGTCGGGTCACTACCGCAGGGTCAGTAGTACTTAAATCCAATGCGCCTGCGACTCAGGATGCTGATATGGTTGCCAATGCCGCTCAAGCGGGTCTTATCTCCATCGGCGCTCTTAATATGACCGAATTTGCTTACTCAGGCCTTGGTCTCAATCCTCATTTTGGCACCCCCAAAAACCCACACGGTACAGGCCCAGATCGTATTCCTGGCGGCTCGTCCTCTGGCTGCGGCGTCGCAGTAGCTCGCGGATTAGTGCCCTTGGCTATCGGCAGTGACACGGGCGGGTCAATACGTATTCCTGCTGGACTAAATGGCGTAGTCGGCTACAAAGGTTCTAGCACAGCGTTTCCACAAGGTGGCACCTCTCCCTTATCGGTAACACTCGACACTTACGGTCCACTTGCTGCTGACATCAAGAGCTGCATCGGGGCGGCAGACATTCTCAACAGGCGCGCGGTCGCCGTGCCCAAGCCAGTATCTATTAGTGAACTCTCATTCTTTATTCCTACCAACGTCGTTTTTGAAGATGCCCAAGAGGCGGTAGTTCAGAATTTTTAAGCTTCTGTGCAAGCTTTAGAGATGGCAGGGGCGATGATTACTTGCGGCGTATGTAGCGAATTTGACGACATAGGCATGCTTGCTCGTGAGCACGGTTACTTAGTCGGTCCAGAAGCGTTAGATACACATTGGAATCTGGTGCATTCTGCCGATGCAAAGCGGATAGACCCGCGAATTCTGGCTCGTATTCTTGACGCTGGCGATATGAAAGCGCGGGACTTAATTGTCATTCATCGGGAGCGTGGCAGATTGATTCGGAAAAACCGTCAAATTTTGGGTGAGCAGATTGTTCTGTTTCCCACCACGCCCATCACTGCTCCCAAGCTTAAACCGCTTGAAGATGATGATGATTTGTATCTACGTACCAATAAATTGATGCTACGTAATACCGCACTTGGTAACTTTTTAGACTGGTGCGGCGCTGCACTACCCAATGGTATAGATGAAAACCAGATGCCCACCAGTATTTTGCTGTCGATGACCGGTGGTCAAGACAGTAAGTTATTAGCCGCTGCACTTGCCATCGAAAACCTGCTTGCTCAAAACTGATTATAACCAATGAGAGAAGCAATGCAATAAAGAGCAAGCAGTCAAAGGTAAAGTCAAAAAAGATAAAAGATAAAAGGAAAAATACACCACCCATACTATCAAAGGAGTGAGATATGTCTAAAACTATTATATGCGGATTCGGCACGGACGTTGACTCAGTAGCTGGTCAAATCGGCTCATATGGCGGCGGGGAGAGCCCATCAGACATTCAGCGCGGTGTCTGGGCATCTGAAGTTGGCGTCCCGCGTCTATTGCGCCTGTTTAAAAAATACGATCTGCGCACCTCGTTCTTCGTCCCTGGTCATAGCCTTGAGACCTTCCCTGACATTGCCAAAATGATCGTCGATCATGGTCACGAAGTCGGCGCGCATGGCTATCTGCATGAAAACCCCATTGCCATGACCCGCGCGCAAGAAGAAGCGGTCATGGAAAAATCAGTTGAGCTGATTATAAAGCTGACCGGTCAAAGCCCGCGTGGTTATGTGGCACCGTGGTGGGAGATGTCGGCTGCGACCCCTGAGATCTTAGCCAAATATGATTTTAAATATGATCATAGCCAAGGCTACCGTGATTTTCAGCCATTTTACGCGAGGGTAGGCGATCAGTGGAACGTGATCGATTACTCTAAAACAGCAGAAGAGTGGATGCACCCTATGACTCATGGCGACGAGATTGATCTGGTCGAGATTGGCGCCAACTGGTATATGGATGATTTGCCGCCCATGATGTTTATGAAAAACGTCCCTAACAGTCATGGTTTCGTCAATCCACGTGATATCGAAGAGATGTGGCGCGATCAGTTCGATTGGGTATATCGCAATATGGACTATGCCGTATATCCCTTCACCATTCATCCTGATGTATCTGGGCGTCCGCAAGTACTGCTGATGCTTGAGCGTTTAATCGACTATATCAACAGTCATGAAGGGGTAGTGTGGATGCCATTTGAAGATATTGCTGCTGATTTTCGTGAGCGCTTCCCCTTTGAAGGTGGCAAACGGCCAGAGGTTATTTAATCATACTCAAAAGTATGAGTGTTTCACATGGGCTTTGGCGATATGAGCAGTATGGTCGCCAAAGTCAGTCATAAGGAGAATATTTATGTGTAATGCATGTGGCAATCCAGCAGAGCCAGGGCATTGGACAGAAGCAGGTGCGCAAAAGGGTGGCATGCGCCTAAGAGCCATGTTTCATCGAATATCGATATTAAAGCGCGTGCTAAAACCCTATGGATTCTCAGTGTATGCAGACGGAGTCATTCCGCAGATTCAGCTGATATGTCCAGGCGGCGCTCGCGTCATGGTCAATAATTTGACCGAGCTATGGGCTGAGGTGGAGCGCCGTCAAGGTTTTGCCATTGACCCCTTAGTACCTCGTATGACGGCTTAGTCTCAATGCAAACTTTACAGGACAACCGTCTTAATATTGTGCTGTTAAGCGGCTATCTGGGTTCAGGTAAGACCACGTGGCTGCGGCATGCGCTTTTTAGTAAGACATTTGGCAACGCTCAAGTCTTTACTCAAGAAGCAGCGAACCAGCCAGTTGATGATTTATTGCTGGGCGAGGCGCTAAGCGTCACTGTTTTAACTGGCACCGCAGGTACTCCAAAAGGCAAAGAGGAGCTTATATCGGCGTTGCTGGCGATTGCTGAATCTCGTACGGGCAGTAAAAAGAAAGGAGTGGATATGCCCCTTTCAGACACTCTCATTATAGAAACCAGCGGTCTTGCTGATCCTGCTGACATCATCATGGCGATTAAAGAGCATCCTATTTTGGTCTATCATTTTGCTCTTAAAGAAACAATTATCATGGCTGATGCCCTTCATTTTCATATGGCGCTAAAGACGGACGCTTTATGTCGTCAGCAAATCCTGTCGGCCGATCGCGTTGTTATTGCAAAAATAGAGGATGTATCCGAGCAATCCTTAGCGAACCTTGTCGCCACTATCCGCAAAATGAATCCAGTTGCACCACTCTCATTGTCTGCATTTGGCGTTGAAAGCCCTGTTCCACCACTACCTATGCCAACCGAGACCTATGAATCCACTCTTACCTCTGTGGAGGCAGTGACGACTGTGGTTTCGCTACCAATTCCCGAAGAAGTCGATTGGGTTGAGTTTACCGTCTGGCTATCAGCGCTACTGCACGCTCGAGGAGATACAATTTTGCGGGTCAAAGGAGTTTTACAGACGGATGATGGGGCATTATTACTGCAATCTGTGCGAAAGGTCATGCAGCAGCCTGAAATTCTGCCGCCTGAAAAAAGTAAGTCTAGACTTGGAAGTATTGTATTTATCGGAGAAGGTATGAATCAAGACGCGCTGCTTGCGTCTCTAACCAACTTTCTTGGAAAAGAAGAGGGCTAAGTCATCTGATTACTGTTTGATAGTTGTAGCAGATTGATAGTTTTAACAGATAATGACTGGCTAGATAAACCAATGCTAAATTTAGTATTTTATTCATTAGAGATGTTGGACAAAAAAAAGGCCCACAGAGGAGGAAACTGTGGGCTGAGGAAAACTGCTTAAGTAGTTGTACGGCTGATAAAACCAGTAGTTATTATTGTTATCAATGATTTTATAATAGTGTTAAATATGGAAAATTCAAGCTTTCATTCATTACCATTAACATCAGTGCACATGTGTTTTTCTTAATATATTCATCTTAACGGAAATTAAACCCTCTTTGTGATTCAAATTACATGAAATTACGTTTAAGAGACTTTTAATACATTGTCACAGTTTGAAATAATTATGTTATCAAATTTGTTTACCATAGCTTTTTTTATAAGGGTTGTAAGCTTGTCTATGTCTAAATTTTGAATAAAAAAGGGTAATATTTTAAAGCAGGTGAATACTATACATGAACGTGTAGAGAGGACATGACGGCATGCGCGAAAAATGCTAAGCTAGCAGCCATCTTTATGTCTATATAAAACTAGGCTTGCTATGACTAAGAGCACAAACCTACACACGCCAGACCCGCTACCGTCGCACAATCATAGAAGTATCTTTAATTTACCCAATAATTTGACTATTGCGCGTATTCTGATGATTCCGTTGTTTGTCGCGATTGCCTATTGGCCGCCGGCGATGGGTATCGGTATGCCTGCGATTTCTGACAATGTCATTGCGCGGGTAGGGATGAGTGATTTTAGTGACAGCTTATTACGTCATTTATTATTAACCGGTGTATTTATCGTTGCAGCTATCACTGATTGGCTCGATGGTTATTTTGCCCGTAAACTCAATGTTATGTCAGCTTTTGGGCGCTTTTTGGATCCTGTTGCTGATAAACTGATGGTAGCGGCGGCGCTGATTATTTTAGTGCAATGGCATCCAAATATTATCATGGCGATTGCTGCAATTGTCATTATCTCACGTGAGATTGCTGTATCTGCACTGCGCGAGTGGATGGCGGAGCTTGGCAATCGTACTAGCGTTGCAGTCTCTTATGTCGGTAAACTCAAAACCGTCTTTCAAATGATTGCCATCACGGTGCTACTGCTAAATTGGGAATCGCTTGAGATGATTGGTTATGTCTTGATGGTGGCAGCGGTCATCTTGACATTATGGTCGATGATGATTTATCTAAAAGCGGCATGGCCTTATTTAAAGCAAGGTGGTTAGATTTAAAGCAAAGCGTATATTAAAACGCCAGTCGCATTTAGCTACTGGCGTTTTTTTATTAAACGATATTAGTAAAAAATTATAGCTTGATAGAAAAATTCTCGACCAAGCTTTTTTCAACCGCAGTGTTACTTAAAGCTGCAGCAGCCATTTTGACAGCACTAGAGATAGCATTACCATTCGACCAGTATTCAGCACCATGTGGAACTACTTTGATCAGCTGTACCTTTGGATCTTCCTTACCTTGTTCAAAATATGCGTTATACATGACCGACCATAACTCATCGAGTTTCTCTTTATCTTCAACCAACTCAGCAGTACCACTAATAGATAAATACTTCTCGTCGTCTTGCGTGACATAGGCCAGATTAACTTCTGGATTTTTTCCAATATTATCGGCCGTCTCAGAGGGCGTATGACCAATAAACCAAATCTCTTTTGCGCCAATGCTGGTTTCGGTAGTATTCATCGGGCACGAATGAAGATGATCCTCATCGTTACGAGTGGTCAACATGGTATATTTAATGTCCTTTACCATCGCTTGGATTTTATCTATTTGCTCTTGTTTACTCATAATAGTTATCCTTTACTATGTAGAATGTTAGGTGAAAACTTAAGATTTAGAGACGATCAAAAAATTATTACTATATTAAGCAAAAATTCATAAACTTTGATAAGCCTCAGATGATGGTTTGATAAATTTACAAGCCGTCATTAATATAGCTAAATCACTCAACAAAACTATACAGGTGCTCTGTAATAGGCTGTGAAAGTTTGTAAGCTTAATTTTATCGCCAGATTGTCAGTGCTTAAGCCATAAAAAACGCCAGTAAGAAAAATCTCACTGACGATAAAAAGTTATCCTATTGTTTGATATTATAAAGAGACTGAAAAAGTTTCACCAAGATCTTCGGCAGTCTTGCCATCTTGCATAGCAGCAGCGGCCATTTTAAATATATTTATCGTTGAGCTACCACTTAGCCAGCACTCTGCGCCATGTGGTACTACTTTTATCAGTTGAATATTCTCATCTTCCTTACCATGTTCAAAAAACGCATTATAGACAGGAGACCAAAGATCTTCTAACTTGTCTTTATCGGTCGACAGCTCGGCATTACCACTAATCGAGACATAATTTTTTTCGTCTTGGGTTGCATAGGTCAGCCCAACTTTTGCATTTTTTTGAATGTCTTTGACCACATCTGATGTTTTGTCACCAATAAACCAGATCTCTTTACCAGCAACGTCGGCTTCACTGGTCGTCATTGGCCAAGCATGCACATCGCCCTTATCATTGATCGTACTCATCATGGCAAATTTAACATCTTTAATAACGGCTTGAATTTTGTCAATATGTTCTTGCTTACTCATAATATATCCTTATTGCCTTAAAATTATTGTGGTAGTTAATCGTTTTAATTATTAGCTGGCTATAGAATAACGATAGTGACCTATATAGTTATATAGGTTACCCGTAATGCGATGTGAGCGTTTGTAAGGTATACAAGTGTTAAGTAAAAAAGGTATCAAGCTTGCCGAAGTTTTGCTGCTATAGATTTGCTACTATAAAAACGATGAATATAAACAATATAGTTGACACATTTTAAAATAGGTATAGTGCTGCTAGTATTAATTTCGCTTAGCCTCTATCTGCGTAGGCAAAGCAAGCAAGGGAAAGTAATACCAGCAGCACGACGTATAGAGTGTGCCAATTTTATTTAAGATCGACTATATACTGGCATTCAACTTATATGAGCCATTGGCAATTTATCGCGGTTTATACCTGCTTATTACAGGTCTTCTTGTTATAATACGCGGACTATTTACTTTGCATGGCAGAGATGCCTTTCTGACGGATTATGCCTTTATGATGACCATCGCCGGACAATCGTTTTTGACCGATTTTCAGACCCAACAACTCATCAATCAGTTTGACCAAAAAACCGAGCTAAATATTAGCCATATCCAGACTCAGCAAGTGTATGTGTTATCAAGAGACCTATCTGGTGATGAGCACAAAAAAGCGCTGGATTTGTTTGGGATTAAGGCAGATATCCCGCTTGCCGTGCCGCAAGACAACCAAATGCAGGTCATCGTTGGGCCGCGTTTTGGTACGATTTCACCGTGGGCCAGTAAAGCGACTGATATCTTTAATAACTGTGACATTAAGATTAAACGTGTCGAGCGCGTGATTATTTATACGCTAACGATTGATGCAAAAGCAGACGGTAAAGTGGGCGCAACGCTACCTAAAGCTGCTGAGCAATTATTATTTGACCGTATGACGCAAAGCTTGGTTTATGATTTAAACGATGTAAATAAATTATTCGATGATGAACCGCCAGCAGCGCTCAATCATATCGATGTGATGGAAGAGGGGCGCTGCGCACTAGAGTCAGCCAATACAAAATTCGGCTTTGCGTTATCCAGTGACGATATTGACTATCTGCTGCATGCCTACGTCAATGAGCTTGAGCGTAATCCAACCGACGTTGAGCTGATGATGTTTGCACAGGCTAACTCTGAGCATTGTCGCCATAAAATCTTTAACGCCGAATGGACAGTCGATGGCGAAGGTCAGCCCAAATCGCTGTTTCAGATGATTAAGAATACTTATCAGGCAAACCCACAAGGCATCTTGTCCGCTTATAAAGACAACGCGGCAGTGATGGCAGGGGCAGAGGGGATGCGTTTTTATCCCGTCCCTACTGACCCTCAAGATCCTAATTCCGCCCAGCCATATGGTTTTCATCAAGAAGAAATCGATATCTTAATGAAAGTCGAAACCCACAACCATCCAACCGCGATTGCGCCTTATGCAGGTGCGGCGACGGGTGCGGGCGGTGAGATTCGTGATGAAGGCGCAACGGGTCGCGGCGGTAAGCCCAAAGCGGGTCTTACAGGCTTTCATGTGTCACACTTGCACATCCCAGAGCTTGCCGAAAAATGGGAGCAATCGGGTCAAGTCAGCACGCAGGACTACAGTACGCCAGAGCGTATGGCCACCAGCCTTGAGATTATGACGGAGGCGCCACTCGGCTCAGCGAATTTCTCCAACGAGTTTGGTCGTCCAAACCTTTGCGGCTATTTCCGTAGTTTCCAGCTTGACACCTCAGTGGCCAAAGACGGCAGCCAAATGCGCGGCTATCATAAGCCCATCATGCTGGCAGGCGGTTACGGCAATATCAAACGCAATCTCATTGAGAAAAATCCCATTTGTGAAGGCGATTTATTAATCGTCCTCGGTGGCCCTGCGATGCAAATCGGTTTGGG
>JARIAA010000184.1 GCA_029264635.1 Psychrobacter sp.
GGAATCACCACCAGACTCAGCAAGGTCGAGGTTACCAAGCCGCCTAGTACTGCTGCCGCCATAGGTCTGCGGAAAGTGGGATCGGCATCACCCCAGCCAAACACTAAGGGCAACATTCCCGCTCCCATCGCTATTGTAGTCATGATAATAGGCCGCGCGCGTTTACGGCAGGCATCGATAATTGCCTCAAAACGCGCCAAGCCGCGACGCTGGGCGATTAGTGCATAATCCACGAGCAAAATAGAGTTTTTGGTCGCGATACCCATGAGCATAATAAAGCCAATCATGGAGGGCATCGATAAGCTACTGTTAGTAATCACCAAGCCTACAAAGGCACCCCCTATCGACAGCGGCAGGGCCATCAAAATGGTAAAGGGCTGCAGCAGACGCCCAAATAATAAAATAAGCACCCCTAAAATACAGATAATGCCTACAGACATAGCGATAACAAAACCGCTAAATAGCTCTGCCATATTTTCTGCTTGACCCTGCTCAATGATGGTAATGATAGCTGGCAGCTGCTGTATCGTCGGTGTGCCTTTGACTGCCTGCACAAGATCGCCAAGCTCGCCATTAGCTGGCTGCACCGTCACTGTGATTGAGCGTTCACGATCAAGGCGGTTAATTTGCGCAGGCCCTGTACCAAAGTTAAGATCAGCGACTTCGCCTATCCGTACGCCTTGACCTGCTGGGCGCGCGCTAGGTACATAAAGTCCCTCTAACTGATTGACGTTTTGCTTGGCGACATCAGGTAGACGTACCACAATAGGAATCTGCCTCGTATCAAGATTAAGCTTGGATAGGCGCTGCTCATAATCACCAACAGTCGCTATGCGTAACGTAGTCGCGACATCTTGGGTTGTAACCCCTTTGTCTGCCATCGCCAAACGATCTGGCGTCACAGTCAATTCTTGGCGTGGCAAGCTACGATCGCTAGTGACAGACCCTGCAATCGGTAGCGCGCGGATCTCCGTCATGATTTGCTGGACCGTTTGCTCCAAAACTTGCGGATTGGTGCTGGTCAATGAAAAGCTATAACCCGTCTCGCCGCCACTAGAGAGTCCTACGGTAAAACGGGCGCTCGGCACTTCTGTCAAGATATTGCTAATTCGTTGTTCAATCTCTTTTTTGGCGCCACGTTTGGCACGCGGTGCAAGCACGATGTCTAAGCTGGCAATGTTTTTGGCGCCGCCACTACCAGAGCTGGAGTTTGGCCCCATCGCTTCTTGTGCTTGTCCCACTGAAGTAAAGACGTGGGTCACTTCTGGCAGCGCTAGGATACGCGCGCGCGCCAACGCCGCTACGCGCTCGGTATCCTCTAGCTCAACATCAGGCGTCAGCTCGATACCCACGCGCGTTTGATCAATATCATTGTCAGGGATAAACGACGTTGGAAGCAGCTTCACTAGCCCCAATGACGCTACAAATAATACGAGCGTTGCACCCATGGTCAACCAGCGATGATGGAGCGTCCATGATACAATCTTGAGATACCAAGTCATGAGCGCACTTTGGGTCTCAATATGCTTTTTTTCTGGCCGCAAAATGTAGGCTGCCATCATCGGCGTTATCAGGCGCGCAACCAATAACGAGGCGAAAATCGCCATCGCTGCCGTCCAACCAAATTGACGAAAAAACTGTCCCACTACGCCGCCCATGAATGCGGTGGGTAAAAACACCGCAATCAAGGTAAAGGTTGTCGCAATGACGGCCAGCCCAATTTCATCAGCGGCTTCCATCGCCGCTTCATAAGGCGTTTTCCCCATGCGCAAATGGCGCATAATGTTTTCAACCTCAACGATAGCATCATCGACCAGTACCCCAATAACCAGCGATAGCGCCAATAACGAGATAATATTAAGGCTAAATCCAAATAAATACATACCCAAAAAAGTAGGAATGACCGACAAAGGCAATGCCACCGCAGCGACAATCGTTGCGCGAATATTGCGTAAGAATAGGAACACCACGATAACGGCTAAAATACCGCCCTCAATCAACATCTTTAAGGAGGCTTCATAGTCCTCAGCGATGGGAGTGGCGCGGTCGTAGACCTTTTCAACCCTGATATTGTTCATCTCAGCGCTGAGCTGCGCCAAAGCTTCATCTACCTTCTTAGTCACTTCAACTTCACTAGCACCGCGTGAGCGCGTGATGTTAAAGGCGACGACGGTTTCGCCATCTAGTTTAGCGACAGAGCGAGGGTCGGCGGCGCCATCTGTTATCTTTGCCATGCGTCCCAAGGCTTGCGTACCACCAGTCGGCACAGCAATTTGTAGATCGTTAAGCTCACGCGCGCGCTCTACAGCGCCAAGCACGCGAATGGTTTGAGTTGTATTACCAACTTCCGCCTCCCCGCCTGCACTGTCTTGCTGAATACCAGCAATTTGCTGAGACAATTGAGCGATAGAAAGCTGCAACCCGCTCAAGGTAATCGGATCGGCGGCGACGGTGATTTCACGTTCAAGACCACCGATACGACTGATCGCGCTGACTCCCTGAATATCTGATAAGCGCTTGGTAATAGTGTCGTCAACAAACCAAGATAAATCCTCAACACTCATATTGTCGCCAGTCACAGAATACGTGACCACAGGGAATCCTGCTGTTGAGACTTTAGTAATAATAGGATCGTTTGCGGCAGCAGGCAAATCTCCACGTACCTCACCAACCGCTGAACGCACATCATCGACGGCTTCTTGAATGTCTTTTTCAAGGACAAATTCAGTCGCGATGGTCGCGGCGCCTGTCTGTAAAGTCGTACGGATATGTTTGATGCCTTCAATACTAGTCAGTCTGTTTTCAATCTTTTTAGCAATGTCGTTTTCAAGTTGTGACGGGGCGGCGCCTGGCAAAGTCACGGTGACGACCACTGCTGGTAAATCAATATCAGGGAACTGTTGCACTTTCATTTGCCGAAAGCCAAACAAACCCCCAAGTGTCAGTAAAACAAATAATAAAATCGCAACCAGCGGATTTTTAATCGAATAGGTAGAGACATTCATATTCATGGTGTTGCCTGCACAGCGTTACTTTCGACAATGCGTACCAGATCGCCCTCATTTAAAAAGCTACCGCCTTGCTGCACCACTCTGCTATCAGCAGGCAATGTCTCCGTGAGCACGACATTATTACCAATGCGCTCCCCTAGCGTTACCCGCAGCTGCTGAATACGTCCCAGTGTTTTATTATTTTGCGTTTTAATATCAGTCACTAGCATGACATAATCATAACCATCGTTACTGACAATGGCGCTGTTGGGTATCGTTTGCATGCTCTCGCTACCGAGCAAAAACTCGCCCGTTTGATACATGCCAGCGCGCGCCGCGGTATTTGTCTCTAGCCGTGCGTAAATGGTAATGAGTCGGTTGTTATCCGCTGTCGGGGCAATACGGCTGACTTGGCCCATCACGGATTGATCTTTTGGCAGGTTTACCTTAACCGGTGTGCCAACATTGACATCACCTAGAAGTTTGGGATCAATATCAGCGCGCCACTCTAAGATGCCGTCTTTGATAATCGTAAATAATGGCTCACCGCCTGCGACCATGCCAACCTCTGCCATTTTGTCACTGATAATGCCGCTAACAGGCGCGATAACTTTGGCATTATCAAGGGTCAAGCGTTGATTGCTTAAGCGTGCTTTTGATGCGCGCAAAGCCGCTTCTGCACGAATCTTTGACGTACGATAACGATCTGCTTCTTGTTTACTAATCGCATCAATATCGAGTAGCGGTAATACGCGAGCCGCATCGGCACTGGCATTTGCAAGAGTCGCTTCTGCTTCTGCGACGTCCGCTTCTGCTTGCAAGACTTGCTGATCCATGGCATCGGTATCAAATATCGCCAATACTTGACCCGCCTTAACACGTGCGCCCTCTTCGACTAATACCTGCTCAATTGCGACCCCATTAACCTTGGCACTAACATTGGCAATGTCTTTTGCACCAATCGTACCGTCAGCCGTTAAGGTATTACCGACATTGTCTTGGCTTGGTTGCACCGTTTCGACCGATAGAACGGCTTGATCGTTATCTGTATTGGCAGGTGCAGTCGCATTTTGCGCCTCAGAGGTCGTCGCCGTCTCAGCAGCAGTCGCCTCATCACGACCCCAATATTTACCGAGTAATACGCCAATGATAAGTACCAATGCTAGGACAGGCAATAGCCAACTAGGAAGCTTTGATGAGGTAGACTTGGGTGCATCAGGCGTACGATACGGTGGTAGCTCAGGCTCAGATGGAGAATGAGACGCGTGCTTATCACTAGGGTCTGGAAGGTCAGTCATAATCAGGCTCTATAAGTAAACGCAATAATGGACATCGAAGGTTTAAAATATTCGTCATTGCAAAGGTTAAAAAGAGTTAGGCATTAGTATAACGACTGGCCTCAGGCATCCAGCGATGAATAAGTTGGCTGACATCCGCTTTGCGCATAGGATCTGCAATTAAATGTTTGGCTAAACGCTGCGCAATAGCAAACAGCTGCTCATCACGAATCAGATCAGCTAAATAATAGCCCACATTACCCGTTTGACGTTTGCCAAGTAACTCTCCCGGCCCGCGCAGCTCTAAGTCTTTTTGGGCAATAACAAAACCGTCGGTACTATCACGTAGTACGTTTAAACGCTCCGTACCAGTCTCTGACAATGGCTTTTGGTATAGCAGCACGCAGTAGCTTTTGGTTGAGCCGCGTCCAACCCGACCGCGCAACTGATGGAGCTGCGATAAACCCAAACGTTCCGCATTTTCGATGACCATAAGTGACGCATTAGGCACATCGACGCCGACTTCGATGACCGTCGTTGCAATTAACAACTCAAGATTGCCCGCTTTAAACGCTTGCATAATGGCTTGTTTTTCAGCGGACTTCATCTTGCCATGCACAAGGCCAATTCGGATATCCAAGCGCTCGTTTAAATCCTCATAAGTCGCTTCGGCGGCTTGTGCATCCAGCACACTAGACTCCTCTACCAACGAGCAAACCCAATAAGCCTGCTTGCCTGCTGCACAATTAATCGCAATACGCTCAATGACGTCATCGCGGCGGTTACGATCGATCGTTACGGTTGTAATTGGCGTACGCCCTGGCGGCAGCTCATCGATGATGGAGGTGTCCATATCGCCGTAGACACTCATCGCCAGCGTACGCGGAATGGGCGTTGCCGTCATGATTAGCTGATGCGGGGTGCTATTTGCCACGCCTTTATTAGTCAGAGCCATGCGCTGCTCAACGCCAAAACGGTGCTGCTCATCAATAATGACCAATCCCAACTTGGCAAACTGTACTTGCTCTTGAAACAGCGCGTGAGTCCCAACGACCACTTGCACGGTGTTCTCGCTCACCGCTTCTAACGCTTCGCGGCGCTGCTTCGCCGTTTGCTTGCCAGCGAGCCAGCCAACGCCAATACCTAGTGGCTCAAACCATTGTTTAAAATTTAACAAATGCTGTTCGGCTAAAATCTCAGTGGGTGCCATGACAGCGACCTGCCAGCCACTATCAAGCGCATAACCTGCCGCACCTGCTGCAACTAGTGTCTTACCTGCGCCCACATCCCCTTGCACCAATCTGAGCATCGGGATCGAGGTCGCCATATCAGCTGTGATATCTTTCATGACCCTCTTTTGTGCCGCCGTTAAGTCAAACGGCAATGCCGCAAATAACTTATCAGCCAGTGGGCTATGCGTGGCACATTTTGGAGCTTTATGTTTATGCAATTGCTGACGGCGATACAATAAGCTGAGCTGATGCGCGGTCAGCTCCTCAATAATGAGACGCTGACAGGCAGCATGGGTACGCGCACTGAGTTGGGTCAGTAGCTTGTATTGCTGCCCAGCATCGGTATAAGTTGGCGGGGTATGCAGTAGCACCAAGGCTTCAAATATCGTCAAATGATAGACATTATGATGAGCCGTTCGAGTGGCTACTCTATTGATTGCATTACTGCTTGTATTATAGGTAGTGGCACAGGCTTTATTGACGCTATGATTAGTACCATTATCGGGCACACTACGCGCTAGTGCAGAGAATATATCTTCTGAATCATCTGTCTTTGTTACCAATGATTTAGTTGGCTCAAAAGGCGCTAATGGCAAATCAGCCACCACGCTAAAATCTTCTGGGGTAAACAGTGTCATCGGCAGACCTTGGCTGCGAACAGTCTGCAAGGCAAGCTTAATCAGCGTGCGCAGCTTATTTTGATGCAGACCTTTGACACTGGGATAAATAGGTTGTAAGCCTGTATGGTCAATGGCCATACCATCGGTAATAACCTGATATTCAGGGTGATGAATCTGTTTACCATAGCGGCTGACTTTAACCTCACCAAATAATTGTAGCCGCGTACCCAAACTCATCGTTTGCAAAAGCCCGCGATAGACCTTAAAAAACCGTAATGATAATGTGCCTGTATCGTCATCTATAATGACGGTCATACAGCTACGTTTATTATCGACATGTACCACGCGCCCCGTAATTAACGCCGCTTGTCCATGATTGACCTCTGCTATCGCTAACGATCGGCTACGGTCTTCGTAATCACGCGGTAAATGCAGTAGCAAATCAAAGATACGCACAATACCCAGTTGTGTTAATTGTTCTGCAACTTTTGGTCCAACTCCTGCCAGCGCTGTCACTGGCATATCTAGTGCCGAGACAGGCTGCCTTGACAGTATAGGGTCTGGCAGATGGACTGAAGCGTAATTAGGTATTGGCATTCATAACCTTAACGTTTTTGATTTTGAGCTGACTATAATAAACAAGCGATGGCAACAGTGAACAATAATCATTATAACTGACAATGCTCTTGCTTATGCTAAGCTATTTAGTAATGATGCGTCTATACATTTGGCAATCAAAAATCCTGCATCGAATAGCGCTTGTTAAGTATTAATGCTATATCTATACTGATCTGATGTACCTATTTTTTTCCATATCAGCATTTTTACAAGGTCTTTTTATGCCCCTCTACCCTCTTCATAATCAAGATCATTCCAATGTAAAGACACAACTATTATCATTACAGCCGCAATATAAAAACTTAAGACCCAAAAGTCTAATACGTACTAGCTTTTTTATGATGCTAGGGGCGATCATCAGTGCTTGTCATAGTATGCCTGCGTCAACCAGCATGGTACAAACTCAAACGGTACTACAACCACCAACCGTTGCCTTGGTTTTAGGGGGCGGCGGTGCCAAAGGCTTTGCTCATGTTGGGGTGATTAAAGCGTTAGAAAAAAATGGTATCACGCCAACATTGGTCGTTGGAACGAGCGTCGGCAGCTTAGTTGGTAGCTTATATGCCAGCGGATACACAGCAGGACAGCTTGAGCAATTAGCGCTGACCACACCTGACAGCGCGTTGACCGACTTTGTTTTATCGAATCAAGGCTTTATAGAAGGCATCAAACTTAAAAACTTTATTAATGCCAAAGTTGATGGACGAGCTATAGAGTCTTTTCCCATTAACTTTGCCGCCATAGCAGCTGAAAAAAACACGCTAAAAAAAGCGGTTTTTACCTCAGGAGATGCAGGCCTTGCTGTACAAGCTTCTTGTAGCATCCCTAATATCTTTATTGCACCGCGTATCCCTGAGAATGTCGGTAAAAAATATATCGATGGTGGCGTGGTGAGTTTAGTGCCTGTCGATAGCGCTTGGGATTTGGGAGCTGATATTGTCATTGCCGTGGATGTCACAGCGCCTACAACGAATACGTCTAATAACTTATTACCTGCTGTCAGCTCATTGAGTAGCTTTTGGGGCTTGCTCGAAAACAGCCTTGCGTCTACTGTCACCACTCAAGCCAGCAGTCGGAGCGCTACAATGCGCCAAGAACGTGAGCGCGCTGATGTCGTCATTATCCCTGATGTCGCTCATATCAGCTCGTTAGATACCAGTCAACGCCGTGCCCTTATTGCTGCTGGCATGCAAGCGACGACACCGCAAATTAATGCCATCAAACAACTTATTGAAGACAGAACTCAGAGCAAATACGCCACCTTTTAAAATTAATTGATTAAATTTAGCGTTAAAAAAAGCACTACAATTATCAATTGCAGTGCTTTTTTATTTAAAATAGCCAATTTATATGTTATTTAACCTTGGCACGGTATTTGACCATGACCGTGTCATTGAGTCCCACGCCTTCGATATCCCAGCGTACCGCTTTATAATACTGTAGAGGAATCTCTTGAAGCTGATTGTCGACTCTGCCTCGTAGCGGCATACGTGCAAAGGTTTCCCCATCGGCGCTACCGTACGGGAACTCAGGAGCGACAACGCGTAGCAATTCTACTTGTTCAGGGATGGTCAAAGTGACCGTCATTTTGCGTACCCGATCTGCGTTGGTAT
>JARIAA010000019.1 GCA_029264635.1 Psychrobacter sp.
GCGTGGATTAATGACAATCCAAAAGCGCAGCAACCATGGGACAAAAAAGGCTTTAAAATCCCAGGCGGTGACAGCAAGCATCCAAAAGTGGTGCAAGTGATTTCTATTGCTCCTGCGATGGCTAATCAAAAATCGCACGGCAACTATCCGGCGATTACCCATATCATGTCTTGTGTGTTTGAAGGCTGCATCGTCGATATTGATACCGGCCTTGAGCTTGAATCACGCTATTTTGCCGCTTGTGTTCTATCCTCTGAATCTCTAAACATGATTAACACCCTGTGGACGCAGCTTAACCGCATTAAAAAAGGCCAATCGCGTCCTGATGGTTTTGAGCGCTATAAAACCAAAAAGGTCGGTATTTTAGGTGCGGGCATGATGGGGGCGGGTATCGCTTACGTTTCCGCCAAAGCGGGTATGGAAGTGGTATTGCTCGATACCGCAATAGAAGGCGCTGAAAAAGGTAAAAGCTATTCTACTAAGCTCTTAGACAAGGCTATCAGCCGTAAACGCTCAACAGAAGAGAAAAAACAAGCCTTATTAGACCTTATTAAGACCACAACGTCTTATGATGATTTAGAAGACTGTGACTTAATCATCGAAGCCGTTTTTGAAGATGTAGATATTAAAGCGGAATGTACGCGCAAATCCGAAGCCGTTATTCCAGACAATGCCGTTTATGCATCTAACACCTCAACCTTACCTATCACTGAGCTTGCCCGCGCCAGCAAGCGTCCGAACCAGTTTATCGGCCTGCATTTCTTCTCGCCAGTCGATAAGATGCCGCTCGTTGAGATTATCGTTGGCGAAGAAACGGACGATGCCACCCTAGCAAAAGGCTTTGACTATGTGGCTCAAATCGGCAAGACCCCAATCGTGATCAATGACAGCCGCGGCTTCTACACCTCGCGCGTCTTTGGGACTTATGTCTCAGAAGGTATCGCCATGCTAGCTGAGGGTATTCACCCACGCAGCATTGAAGTAGCTGGTACGAAGTCTGGTATGCCTATGCCGCCGCTGGCATTGCAAGATGAAGTCTCATTAAGCCTGTCATTACATGTCATGCAGCAAACCAAGCGTGCCTTAGAAGCAGAAGGCAAAACCTTTACCTCACATCCTGCCATGCCAGTGGTAGAAAAGATGGTCAAAGAACTTGGACGCGAAGGTAAAAAGGTTGCTAAAGGCTTTTATGATTATCCAGAAAACGGTGAAAAGCACTTATGGCCTAAGCTCACTGAACTGTATCCAACGACCGATGAGCAGCCATCTCAGCAAGACTTGGTAGATCGCTTAGTTTATGTGCAGGCCAACGAGACTGCGAAGTGTTTCGAGGAAAATGTCGTACGTACGGTAGCTGATGCCAACATCGGCTCTATCTTTGGTTGGGGTTTTGCGCCAAACCAAGGGGGTACGCTGCAGTTTATCAACTCAGTAGGTGTCGACAAATTTGTCGCGCGTAGTAGTGAGCTTGCGAGTAAATACGGTGAGCGTTTTGCACCTGCGCAACTATTAGTGGAAATGGCTGCAAGTGGCGAGGAGTTTGTCGATGGTTAATTCAGTTAATACTATGAAAGACTGCTTACAGGGACTGCGCGTCGTTGATTTGACGCGTAACCTTCCAGGGCCTTTTGCGACTAGGCTGCTGGCTGATTTGGGCGCGGATATTATTAAGATTGAACCGCTTAATGGCGATCCAGCACGTGCCTTTGGCGAGCTATTTACCGCATTGAACCATGGTAAAGAGACTCAAAAAGTCGATTTCCGTGATCCAGCAGGTATTGAAGCTATCAAAGCGCATCTTAAAGATAGCGATGTGATGCTCGATAGCTTCCGCCCCGGTGTCCTTGAGGGTATGGGGCTGGACGCTAAGACTTTGCACGCTATCAATCCAAAGCTGGTTATGGTATCGATTACTGGCTATGGCGTAGCTGATAGCGACGATACGCCTGCTAAGTCTCAAGTTCAGCATGAATGGGCGGATAAAGCGGGTCATGATATCAACTTTATGGCAATGAGTGGGGTGCTTGATCAGTTGAAAACCGCAGATGGTGATCAAGCCATGCCCAACATCCAGTTCGCAGATTTGGCTGGCGGTAGTGATACCGCTGTGATTGCGCTATTAGCGGCTGTATTTTCAGCGCAGCGTACGGGTAAAGGTCGTCACGTTTCGATCAGTATGACGCACAGCTTGTATCAGCATCTGGTTATGCCAAAAGCGACTGGAAAGCTGGTCGCGAGCTTTTCTGGCAAAAATCCAAAGCCGCAACATGATTTCTTAGGTGGTTTATTACCATGTTATCGGTTGTACAAAACTGCAGATGGTCGTCATATGGCGGTCGGCTCTTTAGAGTTAAAGTTCTGGCAAGGGCTGTGTGAGGTATTAGCATTGCCTAAGCTTAAGGATAAGCATTGGCAAATGGGTGTCATGCCTAATACCAAAGACAGTCAAGAAGCCATGCAAGTGGTTGCTGATACCTTTGCCAGCCAAGACCTTGCGCATTGGCAGCAGGTTTTTGAATCCACTGATGTTTGCGTCACACCAGTGCTCACCTTAGATGAGGCTCGAGCACATCCTTTATTTGCTCACCAAGATGAGTATAGTGCGACACCGGGCTGGCAGTAAGGGGATGAATTTGACGTAACGTCGTTATTTATCAGTTAATCAGCTAATCAATTAGCCACTTAGTCCTCACCAATGCGCGAATAAAACCATGGAGGGTTTTTATGAATAAGTTTTGGACCGAGAAGTATCCTGAGGGTGTCGCTAAAGACCTGCCCTATGTAGACCAATCCTTAAATGATTTTTTTGATGACGTATTGGTTAAATTTGCGCCGCGCAAGTTCATGACCAACATGGGCGTCTCTTACACCTATCAGCAAGTCGATCAAATGGCCACCAGCATCGCGGCTTGGATGCAAAGTTTGGGTCTGCCGCTAGGTAGTAGCGTTGGGATGATGATGCCTAATGTCAATCAATACTTACCGATCGTCATCGGCACTTTGCGCGCGGGTATGGTGTTGACTTTGATTAACCCGCTATACACTTCACGTGAGCTCAAGCATCAACTGAACGACGCTGACGCCAAGCTGCTCTTCATACTAGAGCCTTTTTGTCATAGCTTGGCGCCTATTATCGATAAAACGCCAGTTAAGACGGTCGTGGTCAGTGCTATCGGCGATATGTTAGGTAATATTAAGGGGACTGTGGTCAATCTGGCAGCAAAACATATCAAAAAGGCCGTGCCTAAGTATGACTTATCTGGCTGTGCCAACTGCATGGAGGTGAGCTTTAAAACGGTGCTAAAAAAAGGCGCACAACGAAGATATACCAGGCCCGATGTTAAACCTGATGATCTTGCACTGATTCAGTATACGGGTGGTACGACAGGTGTGGCAAAGGGGATCTTAATTAGCCATCACAATGTCGTTTATGGGACTCAGCAGTATAACGAATGGTTTAAACCACTGAAGTATAACGATAGCGATGGGCAGCTGACGGCAGTGATTGCCTTGCCCTTGTATCATATTTTTGCGTTTATCATCTCTTTACTTGGGCTGCGTACGGGTCAGCACATGCTACTGGTAACCAACCCACGGGATATCAATGCTTTTGTAAAGCTGCTGGCAAAAGAGGAGTTTCATCTATTACCTGCGGTCAACACCTTGTTTCAAGCGCTGCTCAATCACCCAAAATTCAAAGATTTGGATTTTTCTAATCTTAAGTTGTCACTCGCTGGCGGTATGGCGGCCACGCCTGAGATGGCGCGTAAGTGGTTAGATACCACAGGTGTGCCCATTATCGAAGGGTGGGGGATGTCTGAGACGCTCGGGGTAGGTACTGCCAATCCGCTGACCAATACCAACTTTACCGGTACTATCGGTATGCCAGTACCGGGCATCGATATGGTTATCTTAGACGATGAGGAGAATAAGCTGGAAATCGGCGCGGTAGGCGAGATTGGCATTAAAGGTATGAACGTTATCAAAGGCTATCATAACCTCGATAACAGCAAGTTTTTTACCCAAGATGGCTATCTAAAGACGGGTGATGTGGGTTCTATTGATGCAAAAGGCTACGTCAAGCTGTTAGATCGCAAAAAAGACATGCTCATCGTTAGCGGCTTTAATGTCTATCCTAATGAAGTCGAAGGCGTGGTCGAGATGCACCCTAAAGTTAAAGAGTGCTCGGTGGTAGGCGTTGATGACGAGCTACAAGGTCAAGCGGTCAAGTTGTATGTTGTCACCGATGACAAAAGCTTGCAAAAAGACGAGCTGATTGATTTTTGTAAAAAGAGCTTATCCAGTTATAAATGTCCACGCTATGTGGAGTTCATTGATGAGCTGCCCAAATCCACAGTGGGCAAGATACTACGCCATGAGCTTAGAAAATCAGCGCAAACAGCTGAAAGTTAATAAAGATTCAGTATATTCTAAGAGGCAGGTAATTCAGGCTTGGACATTGAGCGCCACAATATATTAAATAAGGCGTCAAAGTTTGCACTTAAAGGGGCGTCTGCTTGACGAATCGTTTTCATAATACCAAGACGGCTGATAAATCCCATAAATACGTCAAATAAGATATGCAGAGGGACGGTATCCACAAGAACACCGCGCTTTTGACCATCCTCCAGCACACTTAAAAAAGCATTAATGAGCTCTTTATTATTGTAAATAGCAATATTATGAAAACGCGCTATCGATACTTTCGATAACACCATCACAGCGTCAGGATGCGTATCGACAAAATCCAAGCACACCCATAGCGTTTTGCGCAGACGATCTTCTACGCTATCAATGCCTTGCAGATGATCCATCATTCTGACTGCTAGCCTGCCTAACACTAAGTCCATAATGGTATACAGTACCGTTTGCTTATCGCCAAAATATTTATAGAGGGTTTGCAATGAGACGTTTGCAGCCTTCGCAATTTGTATCATCGTAATATCGCTAGCATCACTACTAGCAAAAAGCTCGCGCACGGCTTTTTCTATTTTATCTAATGTGGCTGGGCGCATGTCGGATAAAGGTGCTAGAGCGACAGCTTCAGGTTGGCTCTCTGATGTAGAGTGACCACTATTGGTTGTACTGCTTTTACTAGCGGTGTCTGTCTTGGTTCGGGTTTTGGGAGAGGTTTTAGATTGCGATTTTGAGCGCGTATTTTTCATATCTCACTTTTCCTCTACAAACTGTCTCTTCAATGGTTTAATATTAAAGTTATTTATAATGATAATAATAATTACCATTATAAGATAAATACTAGAAATAGTAATGTGACATTTATACAATGAAGATCATCAGGCTAACAGATGTAGTAATGATTTTATTAATAATAACAATGATTAATATTACTATATCGAGCAACACCCAATTCAGGAAAGATGGATAATGGTATCGTCACAGCAGCTCAAATTGTTGGCCGCATCGAACAGTAACGAAGTTGCATAGCAAGCGAAAAGACTTTATACCAGAAGCACTATGCCATTTGTAAAGCGTATTAACTATATTATTTTAGCCCTAACACTGTTTTTGCTACAAAGTCAGTGCCTCTGCTTTGGCTGATCTTACTATAATATTCAAGCTTATCCTTTGAAACTTGTTCTACTTGTTTAAAGGCAGACACCATATCGTAATGGTCAAAATGATTAGGGTCTAGGATTACACCTAATTCTTTTTGTTCAATATCATAAGCTATATTGAATTGGTCACTTGAGAATGGCAAGATAATCATCTTTTTTGCATAATACATCGCCTCGGTTAGCGTATTGCAACCACCATGGAATATAACTAAATCAATCCATGGCATTAAAGCAATTTGGGGAATAAAATCAGATATGATTGTTTTATCTGAACGATGTTCTTTCAAGGCTTTTGCGTTTGTTCCCGCAGAAACAATAATAACGGCTTTTGGATACTGTTTTCTTGCTGATTTAATGAGTTTGTCTAAAATATCTTTGCGATTGGATAAAAAGGTTCCAAGTGTAATCAGTATTTTCTTTTGATCATTATCTACAATTTTTTTCCAATCATTATCTAAATCACGTTCTTCAAAACTGTGTCCTGCATAAATCTTATAAGGTATTGTTTCCAACTCTTCTCGAGTGTTAAAATCAAAATAGTTATAAATGACTGCAATATCAGATACTAAACCAAATGCATTATCAATAGGATGAACCAAATTATTTGTAGAATTATGTTTAGAAATAGTTTCGTTGAAAACTTCTGTAAACTCTTTTTTTGTGCTTCGTGATTCAGCTCGCAATCTATCTAAATCGCTTTCTTCTACCTTGATAGCAGAAGGCCAATGCTTTGGCACGCCATAATCCATTTCTACATCTGGAATCGTATAAGGATGGGGTGGGCAAAAGGTTATAAAATCTAGATTTAATGAATAAAGTGCTAAAGTAACGCTATAAGATAAAATATCCACAATATACAAATCAATATTGAAGGTTTTGTCAATTTTATTTATATTTTCGATTAATTTACGTGGATTATAAAGCATATCTGCTTTGCGGTGTCTTGATTGAGTTATCAAAGTCTCAACCGCCCCTTTTTTAGTTGATTCAAAAAATTCTTTCAAGCGCTGCCTTTCAGAATCTGGTTGATCTGTGCTCTCTGCCTTTTGCAGATTTTTATTTGCACTAATATCAAGCTCATAAAACTCTAGCTCTTTGCTCTCAACTTGGTTTTTAAATTCTATGCTGCAACCTACAAAGACTTTAACACCTAGTTTATGAAAACTTTTTGCTAAGTTTAATAATGGATTAAAGTGAGAATAAAATGGTGGACTAATAAAAAATACAGAGTTATATTTCATTTTTTACCTTCTAGTACTGAAAGATAAGTATCAATAAAAGTTTTAGCAATTTTATCAATTGAGAATTCTTTTTCGACTGTATCTTTACCTGCTTTTTTAGTTTCTCTAAACTCTTCGATACTCATACCAGAGTTATAGAGAATTTGTTCTGTTGCTCTTACAATCGTCTCAGAGCTTGAAGTATCAATTAAAAATCCGTTTTTTCCATTTCTAATATAGCTTTTTACGCCCCCTTTAATAGGGGCAATAATAAGAAAACCTTGAGACATGGCTTCTAAGATTGCGATCCCAAACTCTTCTTTAATGCTCGATGCAAGATAAATATGTGGAAGGTTAAACGTTTTTTCTACAATAATTTTTTCTACTAACTTTATTTCATCGTTGTGTAGTGCACCTCTATGGTAAAACCTATGTTTTAATTTAGGGTGATCCTTTATTCCTTGATTAAACAAATCAATAATTTCTTGTTCATCTTTACTAGGATTTTCCAAATCTCCACCAATGATTAATAGATTATAATCTTTATTTAATTTAGAATTTAACCATGCTGTAAACAAATTAACTTGTCCTTTTATCTTTGCAAGTCTACCAACATTTAAAATAATAGGTTTATCGCAGAAACTTGGATGGGTTCCAATCAATTCACTAAGATTGTACACGTCGATATTTTCTTTATCTTCAAACATGTCTTTATCTGTCTTAATACCTTCTGCAATCATTTTAACTTTGTTCTTGATATGGTAATGCGTGAATTGTGGAAAGTATAAGTGTAGCTCCTTACTTACTCTTTCACCACCAATACCTAAAACTTTATCACTTTTAAAAATTAAGGTGTCACCGATTACTATCTTATTTGCTAAGATTTTAAGGTCATCAAAATCAAATTTTTTCAACACACCTTCTTCATCAATCATATTGCGATGTGGATCAGGTGCTAGTGTTAAGACCAATTTTTTATTCAATTCTTTACTTAATTTTGCAACCGCAACAGAGGCATTATCTAAATATCGAATATGGAATAAGTCAGGATAAGTATCTAACTTTTCAAGATAGTTTTTGATATAGCGTTTAGTAGATAGTTCTCTTTTCAAAAACGGATCATTCACTGTTCTATCAAGGTAAGCAGGCAGTCGAACAAATAAATGATTGTCTTGATAATAAACCATAAAGGGTTTCTCGGTGACATCACTTATAGAGATTGTAATCACCTGGTCAATTCTTTTATCAAAGGATATTTCACTACCTAAACTTTTTAAAAGAATGGCAAGGCCTCCATTATTTCCTTTTCCACTATCTTCAAAATCTCCATAGAACATAGATTGTAAAATAACAATACCTTTTTTTTCTCGCTGATACTTACCTTTTAAAAAGTCAATATAGTCGTTGACAAAAAAAAGGCTGTCCTTAATGCTAATTTCATCTCTAACTAAAGTTAAATCCAAATTATTGATTGAATAAAAATGATCCAGTAGAGCTAGTATTTGAATTTTTATCGTAGAAGGGTAATCTGTTTTAATTTGATTATATAAATATTCTTTCGATATCTTTAAATTAAATTGTCTTATAGACTCAAATAATAAAGTAATAATATCAAAGTCATTTCTGTATTTTTCAATCATCTCTCTGATAGAATCTAATGATAATATGTTAAAATTCATTTCTAAGGTTAGATCTAATAAGTGATATGTCTTATCTTTATTATTGTCTATATTTTCAAGCTCTTTCTCGACAAAAACTTTAATTTCTTCTTTTGAATAGGTACTATATTTTTTAAGAATCGTGTCTACTGCGAACCTATCAGTGTATGGGTCTTCTCCCAGATAAGATAACAGTTCTTTGAGCTTGCTTTCATCAAGTCCATTACCTTTATTGATTTCATTAATATTGTTAAATCTACTCAAAAATTTTACTTCAGTGGGTTGTAATTGATTTTCAATACCCATGATATTTTCAATCAAAATCGCTGTAAAATCGTAGGCACTGTTATTTTTAAAGAAATTTTTTCTTAGTTCTACAAATTGGTTCATATTTTGTCCTGTTCCCTGTTCCCTGTTCCCTGTTCCTAATATTCAGGCAAATCTCATAAAATAATTTAGACAATTTGTTTTGCACCTAATTAGTGTAGAAACCCTGCTTGTGCCCATTTTTCTATTACTCGAGCAAAGCAATGCTTTGCTTTATTTACGCTCAGGCTGCAGATTATAGCTGTAAGGTAGCAACCAAAGAACACGATAGTCATGCCTATTAAATAGCTTTTGCATCCATTTACTTTTATCGTCATGTTGTCTTTAATGCTATGCAGTACTTGCTTGCAAAAGTCGATTGAGTAAGTCATCGTTCATCTAATGAAATGAATTTGTTATAATTATTGTATCGGTTTTATCTAATATTGACTATGTCAGGCGTGTATATATCCACGAGCTTTTTTCACTTGATGAAGTTAGGCTAAAAATTTTACTAAATTGCTCTTTGGATAATAAAAACTCGAATTCATCATCAAACTCTTGATTGAAAGCATTTCCTGCAAATCTTAATAAACCTAGTCTATAATTCTGCCTATTTAACTTGATTAACTCCAGCTTAATATAGTGAGTAAAGGGTGAACTACAGTCACCATCAACAAGGGTTTTGTGCCTGTTTCATCGCGTTATATTCTGCTAAGTCGTCTTGATTTATTTTTTTCTGCTTAGATTTTAGAACTTTACCGCTACTGGCATCAATTTTTACTCTATGCTCCACGCCATTGTTGATAAGCTCGATTTTATACTCGCCACCTGCCATCAGGGACGTGGCTTGGCAGTTGGGCAGAAGCTCTAGGAGGTTTGGTATCAATAGCAATCGGCATCAAAATGATTCTTTAAAACGCTTAAAAGCTTTTATGAATTATAATCATGAAAATTGTATGATTGTTATCGTAAAAATTATTTTAAAAAACAAGGCTACTCACTAGGATCAGCACCAGGTGGAGATTCATGGCGCAGTTGCGCGACATTGTCAGCGCTAACTGTATCGGTATAGCGATTGAGATCGCTATGTACATATTGAGTGACTGCTGCTATCTGCTGATCGTTCATCATGCTATGAAAGGCGGGCATACCACGTAGCCCATTCATAACGACGCTAATAATATAATATTTCGACTCCATCTTGCTGTTATTAGCAAGCGGTGGGTAATAACCTGCCCCTTGAGCGCCCCTGCCGTCTACCATATGACAGCCTGCGCACGAGTCTTTGTAAAGCTTTTTGCCATTGGTGCTAAAGAACCCTGTTTTGCCTTGTAGAGCGCCTTCAAATTTGGCTAACCAAGGTTGAATGTCTATGTCCGCTGTCATGGGTACTATTGAGTCGATATCGACAATATTTTTTCGCGGTGCTCTTAGCTCTTTTTTAGACATATAGACGCCGCCCCAAGCGCCGTTGTTGCGGCTGGCTTGGTGATCAAATA
>JARIAA010000270.1 GCA_029264635.1 Psychrobacter sp.
TTTGAGCCCGTCACGTTGGTACGCTCACCGACGTTGACGAATAAGCTTTCAGGGGTAATGGTAAATGGCTCAAGTCCTGATAAGCGGCAGGCAGGGGCGATTTCAGGTATCACGCGCGGTGGATAATTGGCTACCATATTAGCGATTTGGCGAATGTGCTCAGGCGTCGTACCACAGCAGCCGCCGACGATATTTAAGATGCCAGCTTTGGCAAAGCCTTCGAGTAGGGCAGCCGTTTGCTCAGGTGTTTCGTCATATTCACCAAACTCATTGGGCAAACCTGCGTTTGGATGCGCGGAGACATAAGTATCGGCAATATTAGATAGTGTTTGGATATGCGGACGCAAAGCATCCGCGCCCAAGGCACAGTTAAAGCCAACCGATAATGGCTTCGCATGGCGAATCGAGTTATAAAACGCCTCAGCGGTTTGACCCGATAAAGTACGACCAGATGCGTCAGTAATCGTACCCGAAATCATAATCGGTAACTCAAAGCCAATATCATCAAAAACGCCCGTGACGGCAAAGATGGCAGCCTTGGCATTTAGCGTATCAAAAATGGTCTCAATTAACAGGATATCGACGCCGCCTTCTATCAAAGCCAGCGTCGCCTCACGGTAATTCAGCACCAACTCATCAAAGGTGATATTACGAAAAGCGGGATCATTGACATCAGGAGACAGCGAACAAGTACGCGACGTCGGCCCAATAACGCCTGCGACAAAGCGCGGTTTTTCGGGGTTTTTGGCGGTGTATTCATCAGCGGCTTCGCGGGCAATTTTAGCAGCGGTCTTATTTAATTCTGGCACAAGGTGCTGCATATCATAGTCGGCCATCGATAGGCGCGTACCATTAAAGCTGTTGGTTTCAATGATATCCGCGCCTGCGGCCAGATGCGCGCTATGAATCTCTTTAATCATCTGCGGCTGAGTCAGTACCAGCAAATCATTATTACCGCGCACGTCTTGCTCAATATCCGCAAAGCGCTCGCCGCGATAATCTGCCTCGTCAAGCTTATAGTTCTGAATATGCGTGCCCATCGCACCATCGAGCATCATAATGCGCAATGTCATTTGCTCTGTAATACGAGCACGCGCGGTTAGCTGTCGATCCTTGTAAGGAAATACGGCAGGCGGCGTGAGAATAAAATCATCGGCAGTTATTAATGCGTCGAGCGTAGTATCGGCTTGCATAGAATTCTGTGAAGTTATCTTTTGAGTCATAGGAACGCCGCTTATATTATCAATATCATAAAAAAGAGAAAAAAGGCAAAAGTTACAACACTATAGGCAAAAATTATAGGCAATAAGAAAGCACAAATCTGCAATATTCTAGCATGAAAAATAGAGCGTCAATTGTCAAGTAGTGGCGGATTATTAACAGTAA
Source organism: Psychrobacter sp. (assembly GCA_029264635.1). Classification (GTDB taxonomy): domain Bacteria; phylum Pseudomonadota; class Gammaproteobacteria; order Pseudomonadales; family Moraxellaceae; genus Psychrobacter. The sequence goes on from JARIAA010000270.1 coordinate 1,387, forward strand.
AAACAAAGACCTTATAAGCGAATTTTGTAAACCATTAGTTCACTGAAGGCAGACTAAAGGGTCACCTTGTATGTTTTTATGTAAATATAATACTGATGACCTATTTATCCATTATATATGTCAGTTTTTACGAATCTAAGAAATGTTTTATGTTAGAAAGTAGACAAAACTTACAAGTAAGAGACAAAAAATAGCGTAAATGCAAATAGTTAAAGTGACTTACCATGTTAACTTAATTTCGTAAGGTTTGAGACGCCGTAAGTATAACTTACCAGTCTGCACAGAGTCATGATGAACTACTACATAAAATAGTTGAGCATTTAGCACTTTAAAGAGTAGGTGAGTCTATATATATTGTTACAGGCTTTGTATATTTTAATATGTTCGACTAGTAAATAGAAAGTTTGGCTAGTTATCGGAAGTTTGGCAAGTTACTGAAAGTTTGGTAAGTTACCATAGACATATTCACCTATAATAATCTTGCTTCGAAAAAATCTCTCAACCATCACTTTAGCACCTAGCACCCTATTCATTATCAAGGATACGAATATGAAACTTAACAAACTTGCCACTATTGGTACACTAGCTCTTTCAGTTGTTGGTTTAAGTGCGTGTAACAACATAATGCCAGCAAAAGAAAAGGCCATGCCAGCAAAACAAGTAACTGCACAAAATCAAGCGATGGCTAAAATGAACGTCGTACAAGTTGCCCAAAGCAATCCTGACTTCTCAATCTTGGTCGAAGCAGTTCAAGCTGCTGGATTAGTAGCACCACTATCTAGTCCTAATGCAAACTTTACTATTCTTGCTCCAACCAACGCCGCTTTTGCTCAAGCGTTGCAAGAAACGGGTCTGAGTAAAGAGCAGTTGTTTGCTAACAAAGCAGCACTGACTAAGATTTTGGGTTATCACGTGATTAGTGGTACAGCGCCAGTATATGCCAAAGACGTGAAGCCAGGCAACATTGTGATGCTTAGTAAAGATACTTTAATGGTAACTCCTGAAGGCAAACTACAGGATGAAAGTGGCCGTACTGCCACTATCTTAAAAACAGATATCCCTGCTACCAACGGTGTGGTGCATGTTATTGACAAAGTATTATTACCACAATAAATAGATACCTGTTACCCTACTACAATGAATAAAAGATTACTGAACGATTATTCAATAACTTAACGATTACTTATAAGGATACACCTATGTTAAAAAAGACTTTATTATCTTTAGCCATCGCTACCACAGCTATGTCATTAGCTGCTTGTAACAATTCAGAAACGGCTGCTGATCCAGTTGAAGCAGAAACTGCTACGACTACTGAGCCAGTAGCTGAAACTGAACCTATGGTAGAGCCTGAAGTGGCTGCAGAACCTGTCGCTACTACTGACACGGCTGCTACCCAAAATATTGCTGAAGTTGCCGCTGGTAACCCAGATTTATCCACTCTAGTAGCAGCACTACAAGCTGCTGGACTTGATCAGACGTTGACAGCAGATGGTCAATATACGGTATTTGCACCAACCAATGAAGCATTTGCTGCTGCATTAGAGAAGCTTGGTGTTACTCAAGAACAGCTGTTAGCTGATAAAGACATGCTAACCAAAGTATTAACGTACCATGTGGTTCCTGACGCTACTGTCATGGCAGCTGATATTCCTTATGGTACTGATATCAAAACCGTAAATGGTGGTACATTCACTATCAGTGATGCAAATGTCATCACCTCTGCGAGTGGTAATACTGCTAACATTACTCAACCAGATGTTATGGCGACTAATGGCGTTATTCACGTTATTGACACTGTTCTGCTGCCTGAATAAGACCTAGCTGACATAGTGTAATTAGATTTTTACTGTAAAAAACCCAGCTGATAAAGCTGGGTTTTTTTATGTATTATCAATACGAAAAGTGATTTTTTGACTCAGTATTGATCGAATACTTAATAGATAGTATAAAAAATCCTAGGCATTGAGCTAGGATTTTTTACTTTAATCATGGTTGATAGAGCAGCCTATTATAAGCCCTATTTGATATCTTTATGTAGTGAATTTTGCGCCACTTGTTGATCTTTTAGATGACGCTCTTCCCAATAAGGCGCATTTTTGATACCGAATTTTGCAGGATCAAAGGTATAGCGTTTCACGCCAGCCTTACGCTGTGCCTCATAGTCCTTAAGCATAGTAAGTGTTGGACGTGCCACAAAAAAGATGACCAAAATACCAACGATGTTAAGCCAAGCCATAAGACCGACCCCGATATCACCGATCGCCCAAATATAGCCAGCTGAGTTAAGACCGCCGTAAGCAACCATTACCATAATCAAAACTTTGACAAAGAATAGTCCTGTTTTATTAGCACTGCGGTTAATAAAGCGCGTTAGATAAGCAACGTTTACTTCAGCGATATAGTAGTAGGCTAAAATAGTGGTAAAAGCAAAGAAGAAAACAGCAATGGCAATAAAGATATTACCAAAGTGTCCATAAACAGATTCCATCGCCATTTGGGTAAAGGCAGGAGAGTTAATCTCAATGCCCGCTGCAACATTTTGGACGATATATTGACCTTCAGGTAGCGTACCTTGGATGTTATACATGCCAGTAGATAAAATCATAAAGGCGGTAGCAGAACAAACCAGTAACGTATCAACATAAACTGAAAATGCTTGTACCAAACCTTGCTGTGAGGGATGCTCAACTTCAGCAGCCGCAGCAGCGTGAGGACCTGTACCTTGACCTGCTTCGTTAGAATAGATACCACGTTTTACACCCCAACCGATGGCTGCACCAAAACCAGCTTGCGCAGTAAATGCATCACCGATGATCAAACCAAATACATCTGGAATCAAACTGAAGTTACTGAACATGATAATCAACGCTAACAAAATATAACCGATGGCCATAAATGGAACAGCGTACTCAGTAAAGGTGGCAATACGTTTGATACCACCGAAGATGATGACACCCAATATGACTAAAATGATAGCGAGGCCGACCAAACGCATAGAGCCGACTTCTAATCCTGCCACATTCATGATCGTCCCTTCACCCATCACTTGAGTAAAAGCACTGATAACGCCATTTGCCTGTACACCAGGTAAGAACATACCACAGGATAAAATAGAAGCGATTGCGAAGAGGATACCATACCATTTTTGACCAAGCGCACGTTCAAAATAGTAAGCAGGACCACCGCGATATTCGACAGTGATGGCATCTTTTTCTTTATAAATCTGTGCAAGGGTAGATTCTACGTAAGCAGTAGAGGCACCTAAAAAGGCCACAACCCACATCCAAAACACTGCACCTGGTCCACCGAAGCCGATAGCAGCAGCTACCCCAGCGATGTTACCCATACCCACACGTCCCGCAAGAGAGACGGCAAGTGCTTGAAATGATGAAATACCATCGGCACTGGATTTACCAGTAAATAGCAATTTAATCATCTCACCAAATAGACGCACTTGTACGAAGCGCGTCATAATGGAATAAAATAAACCTGCACCCAAGCACAGATAAACCAGTGCTGGACTCCAGATAATTCCGTTTACTACATTGACTAAACTTTCCATATTCTGTCTTCCTCAAACGTTCCCAAAGTAGCAATCATCGATACTAATGCTGTTCATAAACGCGTTAATATCTTTTTTGCTACTCGAGATGGATTGTAGTTGTCTATATTTATCCGCTATATGTGTAGTTAATACAGGCTGTGTTAACCCAATCTTAGCTGCGGTTGCAATTCCTTTTGCCTGTCTGGTTATCGCAGTATTATGATGACATAACGCCCTAAGAATAGCTAAATAAAGAATAAAATGTTGATAAAATAAAGAATGATTACGATTAAAGACTGATCAATGCGTTGACATCATTCAGTTATTACTGTGAGCGCTATCTACTGAGAGCTTTCAAATCTATCGCACATCAAATGTATTCACATGATATTATTGAAATGATCAATAAATGTTGAACACAGCTGAATAGTTGCTATCGACAATTTTAGCCCTCACATACCGTAAAATGGTGAACTGGTTAATATTCTTGTTCGATAAACACCCGACATGTAACGACTTTATTGCTAGATGTAGGTCAACCATAAAGTTAAGTAAATGCAATTTGCCACAATTTTTGTGTAATTACTAGATTTTTTTTTGAATCTTGCGTGTCTAGATAACGACTATAAAGCTGTAAAAACTGCGGTTACTTTAATATACATCCTTACAAATGATTTTAAAGAAAGCTGTATAAACTTTTAGTATCTGGATATAAATAGCATTTAAAATAGTCGAGTAAGGCTATCGGTAGGTGATGCTAAAGTACAAATAAGAATTTGCTACGATGAAAGTTATCAATGCCTGTCTTATTATTTTGCGGTTGTGTTTTAGTAACGCTGAATTGTAAAAAGACTTTAATGACGCCATTATAATCGACAGTATTAAATCGCTTGTTCATAAGCCATTTTATAAAATAATATATCAATGAAGTCAGATAGAGATGGTCAGTGACCATTATTAGGAGAATAAAATATGACGCGTAAATCTATGGTAAAACCCTTGTTACTATCAGCGGTATTAGCGACTTCAACAGTTGGTCTAACTGGCTGTGGTTATAATAATCTTCAAGCACAAGACGAGCAAGTGACAGCTTCGTGGTCAGAGGTGGTCAACCAATATCAACGTCGTTCAGATTTGGTGCCAAACTTGGTCAAGGTTGTACAGCAGTATGCTGATCAAGAACAAGAGGTCTTTACGCAAGTGGCGGCGGCGCGTTCACAAGCGGGCGGTATTACGATAACACCCGAGCTGCTCAACGATCCAGAAGCGATGGAGCGCTATGCGGCGGCTCAAGATCAGATGACAGGTGCGTTATCACGCTTAATGGCTGTGTCTGAACGTTATCCTGAATTGAAGTCAGATGCTCTTTTTCAAGACTTGCAGGCGCAGTTAGAAGGCACCGAAAACCGTATTACAGTTGCGCGTAACCGTTATATCCAAGAAGTACAAGGTTATAATACAACCGTACGCCAGTTTCCAACCAATATTACGGCTAAAGTATTTGGTATGAACGCTAAGCCCAACTTTAGTGTGGCTAACGAAGATGCGATTTCTACGGCACCAAGCGTTGATTTTCGTAATGATGCAGAAGCTGCACAGTAACAAACGCCTTAAAAAAATGAAGAGGTTTCACAGTATTGACTCTGAATAAGTCGTTTCAAATATACAAAAGCTTAGCGTTCATTTTACTATTAGTAGCTACTGATAGAAGCGTACCGTTATATGGTACGCTTCTATCATGGTATGCCAAAATAGCATCGCAAAATTCAGCTCAGCATGGACGTCATTCAAGGTGGTATAAATTAGATGAATAATTCAAAAGCAATCGTTTCTGCATTATTAATAACACTCAGCGCAAGCAGTGTAACGCTACTG
>JARIAA010000035.1 GCA_029264635.1 Psychrobacter sp.
TGAATATGAAAATACACGACATACAGAGTCGCGTCCTTCTGTGGAGCATTTTATAATTATGAATTTAACAAAACTTGAAAATTGTTTCGTTCTGTTATCGTAATTTTAATGATAGTAACAAGCGACGATTTTATTGTATAAAAACTAAGTACTCAACTCTGAGCTATCTAATCACTTCGTCTTTTTCATTGATATAGATTGATTTCTCAGAGTTTTTGCTAGGCTAAAGCCTTAACCTACGGACGAAACGTTTATAGAATAGCCTTCTGCTAAAGTAGGCTGTATATCTAAAAGTCACTGAATAGAGGATAATAGCTGTTATGAATTCTGCGACACTATAACAGCCAAAACTTATAGCCACAGACTTTAACACCGCAAACTTAGACAATAAGGCCGTTTTAAATGACCAATAATAACCCCTATAATCTTGTGCCCCTACAACCTACCGGCAGAAACGAAGAAGACAACGTCAATACTTATTCTCCTGACGACATGATAACCATATACGAGCAACAGTTTTTGACGCAAGTACCCGAAGACAAGCTGACCGAGTTTTTACCTGCCCTAAAAGCTTTTTATGATATCGATGATAATACTTTAGATATCAGCGCTATCATTTTTGATGCCATCGCTGATTTTTGTATTATCTATAATCACAAGGTAAAAGTAGGCGATTATCAGATATTGGGAAGCTTAGTAGAAGAGCAGATTGAAGTAGATGAAGATGAAGAGAGTGATGAAAATGACGATAGCCAAGCCTATACAATAGACTGTGTACGTACTTTTTATATTAATGAGGTAGAGCTGCCTTATCACTTTAATGTATTTATCCAAGGCGAGGGGTATTCCACCTTAACTGAAAGAGACACATTATTAGAAAAAATATATTGGTTTGTCAATGCTGGATTTGATGAGCACCTATTAGGTAGTCCTGAAGATGTCGTGAGCCTAGAGTCTATCAACGAAGAGCTCGCCAGTTTGGGTATCAGAGAGATGGATCTGACGACCATCTATGAGTTAGTCGATTATATTGAAGACAGTATCATAGATGATGATATGGCAGAGGCGCTAAACACGCTAATAGATGACGCTGAGTAGGTAGGTTTTTTAGAGCAGTTTTATAAACTAACACGCAAAAAAATACCGTTAACGATAAATCGTTAACGGTATTTTAGTATTGGTACCAGTGGTCGGACTCGAACCGACACGCTTTTAAAGGCAACGGATTTTGAATCCGTCATGTCTACCAATTCCATCACACTGGCATGTTAGGGGATAAAGTTTTTAGGACTAAACATTATCAAATTGGGCTACAGGTTAACTGTATGGCGCGTATTATAACAGGCTATTAACCATCGTCAAGAATTATTTACGCTGTTGTAGCCACTTTTATGTTGAACCGTTTTTATTTAACCTACAAACGCACGTTCAACAGCGTAATCTGCCTGTACGCCCATGCGTGGTGACACAGTCAGACCAAAGCCGTCTAAGATCTCTGAAATCTCCGCATTGAAAGGCATACTACCGCAGATCATCACACGGTCATCGTCTTTATTCATCGGCGGTAAACCAATATCTTCAAACAGTTTGCCTGATTTCATCAAATCAGTAACGCGACCTGTGTTTCTGAACGCTTCACGCGTGACGGTCGGATAATAAATGAACTTTTCGCGATACCATTCGCCAAAGATTTCATCATTTGGCAGCTCATTTTCGAACATATCCCGATACGCCAAATCATCAACGTAACGTACGCCGTGTACCAAAATGATTTTGTCAAAGCGCTCATACACCTCAGGATCACGAGCTAATGCTAAAAATGGCGCAAGCCCAGTACCCGTTGACAGCATATAAAGGTGTTTACCAGGTAACAAATCATCAAGCACTAACGTACCTGTCGGTTTTTTGCTGACCAATAGCTCATCACCCACTTTGATGTGCTGCAAGCGTGAAGTTAAGGGGCCATCTTGTACTTTAATAGAAAAGAATTCTAAATGCTCTTCATAGTTTGGGCTCGCAATGGAGTAGGCGCGTAGTAGGGGTCTACCATCGATAGCAAGACCAATCATCGCAAACTCACCATTACGAAAACGTAAACCATCATCGCGCGTGGTTTTGATACTAAATAGCGCATCATTCCAGTGATGAACCTCTGTGACCGTTTCGGTGCGAAGTTTTGACATAAAGTCCTCGTTAATAGATTGCTGACTACGTTAGTAGCTATAAATGAGTATGAAATTAAAATTTTCAACGGCAGATTCAATGCTCTAGGAGCGCATACTGTCTCTAACTATTGTCAAAGTGATTATCGCAATAGTGATTGAAACGGTCTATAAGCTCAAAGAATTAATCTACCCAACTAATAGCATTATGCGTTAAGCAAGTAAGTCATATGGCGATATAACCCATTATTTTAACATTATAATAAAGCGTTATAAGGGTCTAGGAATGCCTATAACGTCTATCTATAGAGACGCTAGCATATAAATGCAAGCGATTCTCAATAAATTCCATGCTCATCATACCAAACTTTAAAATAAAAATCCGCTCAGTGGCTTTAAGCGAGCATGATAAAATAGAATATCGTTAGTAAAAAATTTTGTAAGATTGGATTAGCTTGTCTTATTAACTTTGTCTTACATGACTACATTGTCATTATTAGACAGTTTTTTGGAGAATTTTGTGTCAGATGACAATAAGTCAAACGGCCATGCGTTAGAGGACTGCGCGTCAGAGTCCTATGCGTCAGAAGCCTGCCACCGTGCGCCAATTATTGGCTATCATCGTGCGCCGCTATCACAGAAATTTGGGGCGCCAAGACAGCCAAACTTGGTGGCGCTGACCAGTGTGATTGAGATGGTCGCGCCTTATGATACCCCAGCGGCATTTGTCGGATTAGAAGCGTTTAGTCATATTTGGATCAGCTGGCAGTTTCATCACAATTATTTAAGTAAAGCCAGTCAGGTAAATA
>JARIAA010000060.1 GCA_029264635.1 Psychrobacter sp.
TCGATAAGAGCGTTATAGTAAGGCGCATAGCCCGCCTCATTTTTCTTATGCCAGCCAGCACTGTAGAGCAAAGCTGCCGCCAAGTTTTCTTTTAATGGCGCCTCTGTCATTGCCACGCGGTAACCGCGGCGGTGTAAACTGGTGCCTGATAAATCTAAATACAGCTCAGCTTGCTTGTCATTGACCGTTGCAAAAATAGAGAAGTCAGGATTTTTACTATCAACGTTAGGACGGCTATCATAAACCTCATTAAAAGTGTCAGCGATCGCATCTTTGATACGTAGCATGGCAAACTGCTGACTGACGGCCACGCGCTTATCAACGGACAAACGAATGGCAAAGGTTTGCTCTAAGCTAAACTGCTCCGTCCAATCGATGGACTTTGCCAATCCGTAAAGCTGTTCTGCCACGTCATATTCAGTATTAATGTTTTTGCGCTTAATTAGCATGAGTACGCGTGAGGCCACTCGTGACCAAAGACAAATGGTATATAAGTCGCGCAAGGTGCCAGTAACCGTAAGACGCCCCGTGCTTTTGATCTCACTTGCAATACCAAAACTTGTCAGCTCCGTTTGTAGCGGCGCTTCTAGACCATCGGCACAAGTGATAATAAGATCAAGTGATAAAGCAGGTGAGGAGATGGTTGCAGAGGCGGGCGCGGTGGTTTCGGTCATACAGGTACCTGTTGGCTATTATATAAACTTAAGTAAGCTAAACGCTCTACGTGCAGCGTAAAATATTTAACTGAGTATTTTACCATAATTTGAGGACAGATGGTTTAAAGCGCTGGGGTTTAAAACGCGAAGCCCACCTGTATAAGATTAAAAAAAGCTATTTAGCGAGCGTCATTTACACCGTTATTTATCATTTTTATCCAATGAGGCCGGAGAGGAAGGATTTTTTATGACTGCTGCCTCTGAGCTATCTTTTGAGCTATCTTTTTCGGTTACCACTTGAACGGTGGTTGCAAATGGTTTGGTCGGGATAGGATAATCTACATCCTTTGGCATCAGTAGACGCATATGTGGATAGGGAGTAGAGATGTTAGCGTCATCGAAAGCGCGTTTGATCTTCTCTTGCAGATCTTCTTTAATTCTAGGCATACGTGCAACGGCTGCAGGCTTTACCCAAAAGCGTACAATAAAAAATACCCCATACTCGCCAATCTCTGCCACGGTGGCCGAGGTTTCAGGACGATTGAGTATGACATCGGTATCTGCAAGCACTTGCAAAATCTCCTGACGCGCAGCCTCAATATCATCTTCAAACGCTATACGCATACGAATATCAAAACGTATGAAGTTTTTGGAGGTAAGGTTGGTGACTTCAGATGACGCCATATTAGAGTTTGGGATAATAACGGTAATATTATCACGGGTTAGGATGTGCGTGGTACGTAGAGAGATCAGTACGACGCGCCCTTCTTGGTCATTCATATTAATCCAGTCGCCGACCTGAAACGACTGCTCAAGTAAAATAGTAATACCTGCGATAAAATTGGCAAGGGTAGATTGAGCTGCAAAACCGACAGCCAAACCAACAATACCCAAACCTGCTACCAAAGAGACAATATCGAAGCCAAATTGCGCCATGACGCTAGCAAGACCTAATACCCAAATAAGGACAGATAAAATATTTTTGAGAAGCTGCTCGATAGAGGCGTTGAGACCATAATGCTGCAAGACTTTGTGGATAATATGCCCTGATGATGTCCATAATAAGTAATAGATACCTGCCCAAGTACTGGCTTTAGCGGTTGCCTTCACCGTACTTGGCTCAAAATTCATCTGACTCATAACCGCAATTAAACTGGCAACTATCCAGATATAACGCAGTATTGAGCGTGCAATCTGAATACGGCGATCATTCAGGCGAATGCGCGTTTTATTATGCTTAATAACATAAATAGCTAACCAATAAAAAAATCCTAACACTCCCAGAAGTATTAGGATTTTGATACCAGTGCTAACAAATTCTACAGCATAAGCTGACCAGTCACGTGTTTCTTCTTCTACTGAGCCACCGATAGCAAGATAAAGACTTGTATATAAATCCTGAATAATATCTTGAAAAAAATCAGTAATACCGGCCATTGCCATTGTTTTATCCGTGCAAGTTTTAGTCTAAGAAACGGCAAGCTTCGTGCCCATCAGACATGAACTGAATAATGATTGATACAAAGCCTACTTATTATCAAGTGTAACTGAGCTTGCGTCTAAAAGCCATCTTCCTGAGTATCAATAGATTGGTACGGTATCTTCATCTTGTGCTGCACGTTGCGTAGCGCCGTTCGTAGACCCTCTAAAATAGTAGGATGGTAAAATGGCGCATCAAGGAGCTGCTTTACGGTCACATCATTAGTGATGGCAGTCGCGAGTATATGCGCAATATATTCTGCATCAGGGCCAACCATACTAGCACCTAACACTCTGTCTGTTTTTTTACAGCCATAAATATGCAATAGACCACAATTAACGCCCATGATTCGGCTACGCCCTTGATTATCAAAACTGGCTTCACCGATAACATATTCTAAATCGGGATCTTTTTCAATTTCAGGTTGCGATTTGCCTACCATGATAATTTGCGGAGAGGTAAAAACGATAGAGAGAGGCGTAGTAGGCGGACGAATATAGGCATCTGTATTATTGACACAAACCATACTACCAGCGCTGAACCCTTCATCGCTTGCGACATGTAATAGTGGCAGATGTACATTGGCATCGCCGACGATATAAACATCAAGATCTCCGATCTGTCCGCTATTATTGTCTAGGTTTTTTGGACGATTTTTATCATCAAGCTCTACCCCCAAGTTCTCAACGCCCAATTGCTCAATATTATTACGCCGACCAGTAGCCACTAAGACATAATCACCTTGCCAATGACCTTTATTATCATCTTTATCTACATAATAAATAGAGGCAACTGTACGGTCATCTTCATTCACCTTAGTGCCTATGTCTGTAATCTCACTTCCCAGATGCATGGTTAGATCCTGACTTAGGCAATCAATCGCTTTAGCATTGATGTCATCATCTATGAGACCACCGACACGATCTTTACGGTTGAATAAAGTAACTGCAACGCCCAATCGAGTAAATGCTTGCGCTAGCTCCAAACCTACTGAGCCTGCCCCAATCACTGCCATTGAGTCAGGTAAGTCAGACAGTTCGAACACGCTGTCAGAGGTGAGTAGCGTATCGCCAAGCTTATCGTCCCAGCCATCTGGAATAAACGGTGAGCTACCAGTTGCAATGATGATTTTACCCGCTTCAATCAACTCATCGTTTACTACAATCAGTCCATCTTCATTGATATGGGCACGTCCTGCTATTTTTTTATCATCGGGCCAGCTGTCTACCTGCTTTTCAATAAAGCTCTCAAAGTGGCTACGCTCAGCCTGTACACGTGCCATAACTTGTTTGCCATTTATGTTTACTTCGCTATGAATACCAAACTGCTCAGAGTATTTAGCATCATGGGCGCGATCAGCGGCTGCAATCAGCAGTTTGCTTGGCATACAGCCGACGGTCACGCATGTAGTTGTCCAAAATCCATCATTGATAATAATCACGTCATGGGTGGTTTTGCTGGCTTGCCGAAAAGCATTTTGGCCTGAAGTACCTGCGCCAATGACGGCAACCGATACTTTACGCGTAATTTTTTTATTATTGGTGTCAGATGATTTACTCATATTGTCCTCATTTATTCGATGATCGTTTCTAGATGTTAATCGTCAGTCATTATTAAAAATAACCTTAGATTCTAAAGGTTATCTAAACGTTATGCATTTATCTATACGTAGCAAGCTGTTGCAAAAATGTATAACCAGCTGTTTATAACCATTTGGCGCCCTGGTGTTATAAGAATATGTATGACTCTATATCGTTAATTATTGTGCTTTATAAGAATGAACGGTAGCTAAAAACCGATAAGTATAAACAATTATTTATATTTGGTATGCAACTTGCAAAATCACTACAAGTGTGGGTAGGTATGATTTTTTACTAACATTTATTCTTATATTTTCCTAATGAAAATAATGAAAGTAAGATTAAAAAACCATCACAACACAAGCTGAATGGTTAAAACATATTCGGTTTTGTGGCCTTAGAAGCGTCAATGGTATTCTAACTTATTGAAATAATGGAATTTATTTAAAAATTTTACAAATAAGAATACTTTCTTTTTGTATTTTCACTACTAAAAACCAAACTTCCTGAATTCTTTAATTTACAGTAATTGTGTACAAAGATTGATGATAACAGGATGTTTGTTGAGTGCACATGAAAATACTCTTGAATCTTCTACGGTATTAATTCTCATCGGTTGTGAAGGCGCGCGCATCGAAGTGCTAATACCATTAGCTTTGACATTGTTAGCTTCAACACAACCAGCTCCAATACAACTCATTCAACTGTAGACAATGTTATGGATCAAGAACCGTTAAGTGATATTAATGCTGCGAGATTTTTACAGCAAGCACAGTTCTCTTCTACTAAAAAAGAGATTGAACACCTTAAACGTATTGGCATAAATCAATGGTTAACGAATCAGTTTTCAATGCCTATTGGCATTACGGGATACGATTGGCTATTGCAGCAAGGTCATAATACGAAAGAACATCGTTATTCTGATAGACCGGTAGATTGGATGAGCTGGCAGCAACTGCTGTCTTCTAAGGATACGCTACGTAAACGTACATCACTAGCACTCTCTGAGATTATGGTGTTGTCTTGTATGGGACTAAGCTTACCTCATCGTGCGTTCGCAGTAGCTGCCTATTGGGATTTAATCAATAAACATGCCTTTGGTAATTTTAGGGATTTATTAAAAGCCATTACTACAAACTTAGGAATGGGCGCTTACTTAGATCTAAGGTACAGCAGAAAAGCGAACGATCAAGGTCGCAGGCCTGATGAGAACTACGCTCGAGAAGTCATGCAACTATTTACGATTGGTATGGTTGAGTTAAATCTTGACGGTACAACAAAGCTCAGCGGTGGCAGATCGATAGAGACTTATAATCAAGAGACAGTAAGCAATATCGCCCAAGCATTAACGGGATGGACAGTAGACAGTCAGTCTTACGTCATTGGCTCGGATATGGATACTGAATTTGCTCGCGCGCCGATGATTAATATTCCAAGTAGACATGATACTCGGAGTGCAACTTTTTTTGGTGTCACGGTACCTGCCGGAGCAAATGGAGAACAAGCGTTAGATATCGTCGTCGATACCTTATTTAACCATGCGAATGTTGCGCCTTTTATCTGTAAACAGCTGATTCAGCGCTTGGTTTCAAGTAATCCAAGTCCTGAATATGTAAAGCGTGTTGCTACTATTTTTAATAGTGATAATAACGGTATACGCGGTAATTTGAAGGCGGTTTTTGAGGCTATTTTGACGGATAAAGACGCACGAAACCTTCCTAAAAGACATCCTGCTACGATAGGCAAGGTTCGTGAACCCATGGTTAGGCTGATTCAATGGGTTCATACGTTTACCAATCGTGAAAGCATATCAGGTAAATGGATGATCAGTGAGACCAGCAATAGAAAATGGTTCCTCAATCAAAGCCCATCTAGATCCTCATCAGTTTTTAATTTTTTTGATGCCGATTACGCGCCTAGTACGGATGCGTTTATCAAAAACAAAATCGTCGCGCCAGAATTACAGCTGCATA
>JARIAA010000112.1 GCA_029264635.1 Psychrobacter sp.
CGCCTGTTTGAAGCAGGCGTGTTGCCGTACTATTTGCATGTGCTAGACAAGGTAGCAGGCGCCGCCCATTTTGATAATGACGAGCGGTCAGCTATCGACCTATATTGGTCATTATTAGCCAGACTACCTGGATATTTGATGCCCAAACTGGTACGAGAGTTACCGAATAGACCATTTAAAGTACCGATTGACATTTACAAAAAGATTTAGGACCTTCAGTATAGTAAGCTGTGTTAATATATTCCAATGAACATTAGTAGGGTATAAATACTGTACTAGTCATGCGCTAATAAAGGTAGGACTCACTCATTTGGAAATAGATGCTTCAGCAAAGAGGGTTTATGATAACGTTAGCAGATTTCCAAAATTATTTATCGCACAAAACACCATTAAAACAGCCTTCACCTAACTACCTTGAAGGACAAGAGCAACAACTACTAAAGTGGGCTGCCAGTTTACCTGCACAGACAGAAGCTCAGCAAGTAGTGCAGCTCGAACAAGTATTGACTGAGCTGACAGCCATAAGCTTAGATGACAAACTGCGCTTGAAGCTTCTAGATATTGTCGTTTGTGCCGCGGATCGTTTAATCACCGCGCTGCACAAACATTACAATTATGAGCTGGGCACACTTAACAAAGAACAGCTGAGCCATATCGACCAAGTGAAATCATTGTATTACTTGACTATTTTAGCCTACGATGGCGTTATACAGCGTGAGAGCTTAATCCTCCAGCAGCCCTTAATGTCAGGACGTGATTGGCGACAGCTGCTCACATTAGCAAAAACGTCGCCCATTATTTTGGCTACCGCTATTTATCAATCGTTAACCCTCTACCAAAAATTACTGTACGAGCAAGACATCTCTTATCAGCAGCCACCAGCGTATCTCTGGCAAGCTTTCAATCAGCTGTATCATTTAGCGTGCCAATTTGCTATTGCACATATTGATTTGAGCTCACAAGTGGTTACAAAGCAGATGTCCAGTATTCACAAACTTTATGTGCAGATCTGCTTGCACAGCTTATTAAATGTGCGTGCTATGCGCCGCGCAAATATATTATTAATACAACGTTTGCTACCACTGTGGTCAACTCATGTTCACGGTACAACTGAGCCACAAACACAGACGCGTATCTATGTGGATTTACGAAGTAATAATCCCCCTGACTACCTGACAGCACAGTCTGCTATCAATCCCTATGAAGAACATTGTCTTTGCTTGTTCATTGAGCTTGAGCCATTAATCGACTATTTATATCAGCGCAAACAAGCCTTATTTGCCAGTAACAATGAGGCAATTGAATATCAATTAGTAAACAATGTATTGCTGGCGATTAATTATCGTTATATTGAACGACAAACTACAGCGACTATCAAGTATGGCGCAAAACAGCGTGCTACTGTGATCGGTGGTTTTAATAACATACATTATAAGGTGGCAGGTTCGATAGGCCTCACAAATATGATTGCTGCTACAGAATTACCTAGTGAGCAATTGCCACATTATGACACGCAGCCTAAGAGTGGCAGCAAAATCACAGTATTAAATGTAGAAACCTTGGACAATGTAGCAGAAGTCTCGCCCTTTGGCATATTGCGCTTATTGACTACAGAGGACTTAATTCGGCCGCAAGCAGTGATGGAGGAAAAAGCGAAAACACCGCACGCACATATAGATGACACAGTTGCGTTCGATAGGACCGATACGGCGCCCCCGTCGCTACCACTAATGAGCCTATTATTACTGTGTCGTCAGCCCGACAACAGTGAACCAACATGGTCAATAGGGATAGTACGCTGGCTTAATCTTGACAACGAAACTATAGAGGTGGAGTGGCAAATATTGGGTCATAAACTGACAGCTTGCGCGCTGCGGCTCGACAATAGAGACCATCGTAGTCAGAGTTTTGTGCCAGCTTTTATGGTTGCAAGTGATAAAGAGTTGCAGACGCAATTTACGCTTATTGTTCCTCCTTATCATTTTCAAGCGAAGGATAAAGTCATGCTGCGTCTCGACGATAAACAAAAAACGCTACGTTTACAAGATTGCTTAATGAGTAGCGCAGAGTTTAGTCAGTATAAAGTATTACAGATTTAATTCGATAGGACTGATACAATTCTCTTTTTTTTATGCCACTATAATAATAGCTTGTGTCATTATCTATGATTGTTAATCATCAATGTTTGATCGCAATTAGTTAGTGATAGTTAAACAATGGCTATGCTTTACTGGCTAAATACTATTTAAGTATTGCTTCACGGTAATTTTAATTTATTATATTATTCTGGTAATAATAAAAGGTCTACTATGCGAACCCACTCTATCCTAAATCTTTTAGTTATAGACGAAGATCAGCTGTATGCTGAGCGTTTAGTCAGCTTATTATCCGCCTATTATGACGAGGTCAATTTAGGCTTTTTGGACGATAAAGAGGAGCTGCTAAAGTCTTTGCGTCAGCAGTGGGATGTGTTAGTGTTTGGGCGCGCTTATGATATGAGCTTTACCGATGTTGTGGGTATTGTGCAGGAGCAAAGCATTGATTTGCCCATAATCGGGCTGATGAGCGATGATATGGCAAGCACTGGCCGTAATGATGATGGTCTGCCAGCAGTCATCGATGGGGTAATGGTCAAAGCCTTACTTGCAGAAAAAGAGACTCAAGTTGTCATGGCTATATGTCTACAGCATGCCAATCTGCGTAGCCTTCGACAGCTGACTACCTTACGCCACGTACTCTCCGAGGCTGAGCAGCGTGCTAATATTTTAATTAAAAACTCTAAAAGCGCCGTGGCCTATATCGATCAAGGGATTCATATCTTTGCTAATGATCCCTATTTAAAACTCTTCAATATTGAGTCGATGGATGACATCATTGGTTTACCGGTGATTGATTTTATTGCAGGTGGAGACAGTGTCAAAGGCTTTAAAGAGTTTTTGCGTCAGTTTGACAAAGGCGATCGCGAGCAAGTTGAATTTAATTTTGAAAGTAGGCGTATGGATGGCAGTACCTTTGAGGCCAAGCTACAACTGGCAGCGGCCACTTTGGATGGCGAGCCTGTGACGCAAATTATTATTCAGCAAAATAATAGTAATGCCGCCGAGATTGCCAAACGTTTGGCAGCGGCTGAGCGTCAAGATAACTTGACAGGACTCAATAATCGCCGCGGTTTTGAGGAGCATTTCGAGTCCTTGTACCAATCGGTATCAGCTGGTAAAACCAGTGCAGGATTGTTATATATTCAGTTAGATAACATCGGTAAAATCAGCAGTAGTTTGGGCTTGCAAGGCGTAGATACGACCATTCAGCAAGTGGCTCAGATGCTAGAGCAGACAGTGACAAAAGGTCATATTAGCCGTTTTAGCGATACAGCATTTACGGTGTTGGTTGAGAACTCATCGTCTCAAGCACTCATAGATCTTGCGGAAAATATCCGCCAGCATATTAGTGATAGGCTCATTGAAGTGGATGAACGCACAACCAATACAACGGTCAGCATTGGTATCGTCAAGATGGAATCTAATGCGGCAGAACCGCAAGTCTTGCTTGAGCGGGCGATTGATGCGATCAATCATATTAGCATTCAGACAGCAAACCAAGGTAACGATTACCATTTATATGATCCAAGTGAGCATGCAAACAGTGATGATAGTGCGTTGGCTGAGTATTTAGCTGGCGCCATTACTCACAACTATTTCGAGCTTTTTTTCCAGCCAATTTATGATATCAACCAAGATCGTAGCGACTTTTTTGAGGTATATTTGCGCCTGCCTTTAGCTGACGCTGATAATACCGTACTGACACCTGACAAGTTTATGACTGTGGCAAAATCTCATCATCTGCGAGAAAAGATAGATCGCTGGGTATTGATTAATGCTTGTAAACAGCTCAACGAAGTTCGTAAGACTCATCCCAAGGCGCGTATATTGGTACAATTGACCAGTGCTTCATTGGTAGATAAAAAGATATCAAGCGTAGCAAGCCAGCTGATTAATGCCATTGGTGGTGAGGCAGGCGCGTTAACGGTCCAGTTTAACGAACAAGATGTGGCAAACCATTTGACGGTTGCCAAATCGCAATTTGCAGCGCTCAGTAATATCAACTGCCAAGTCGGTATTTATAACTTCGGGGCTTCTGCAAAATCCATTGAAATCGCTGAACTGGTGCAGCCTGATATGACACGCCTTGCTCGCGATTATGTCAGTGATATCAGTAAACCTGAAAATCTAGAAGCCATTAAGTCTTTGATTGTGCGTGCTACGGAGCTGAATATCGATGTCCTCATGCCTTATATTGAAGAGGCTGCGACGATGTCGGTATCATGGAGCGTGGGCGCGCGTTACCTACAAGGCTATTATTTAGAGATGCCAAGTAAAACGATGAGTATTGCGTAATAGATATTTGCCAGTAGATTAACGATGGACAGGCAAATATCTATTAACATAGCAAACTGATTTATTACGTTTTAATTTCATTGAACAACTGCCGCTTAAAACCTTTGAGCGCATAAGCGCATTGCCTCTGTATTAACATTCTACGTCTGCTATCATCTTTGTACGCTTATAAAAAAGCCCTCTGTCAATTAATTTAAAGACCCTATAAATATGTTTAATAATGTCAATATCTCACTCAGTGGTATATTACTTGCAGCGCTTGCACTAACTGCATGTGAGCATACGCCGCCTGATCATCGTGATCCTGTCACCTTGCCCGTATATAGCGCAGGGGATGCAGATAATGGTGCTATTATCTATGAAGAAGCTTGTGGACAATGTCATCAATTAACTCCAGGCAGCAATAAAAAAGGCCCGCAACTGATGAATATCTATGGCGCGCCTGCGGCTGAATTGACAGATTATGACTATGGTGCAGCACTCTCAAATTCAGGCTGGGTATGGGATGCTAAGACACTAGATCCTTATATTGCAGATGCACAAAAAGCGCTGCCAGAATCAAAAATGTTAGCAGATCCAATGCCAGATGCGAGTGAGCGTGCCGATGTTATTGCTTATCTGTCTACTTTACGTATGAATGCGCCTGCTGTGGATAGCGATGGTAATCCAGTAGTAGATACCAAGTCCACGCACATGAATAATGAGGCCGTTGAGATTTCAGAAGGTGCAGAGAATAAACCAGCAGCAAGCTTCTAACCTAACATCTTTCATAAGCCTGCTTTATCTTTACGCTAATGAATCTTACTTATTGCTATTAAACAACTTTTTAATCGCTTTTTTAATCCTATTATCACGGGGCGTGTCATATTGATAGTGACTCTAACAGAGTTATCGATAAATATTAATACGCTCTACTTAAATCGGTAGTTTATTATGCGCCAAAGCGATGCTTATGATTTATCCTCTCCTGCAAATACGGTATCTCAGCCAGAAATAGAGTCGGATGCTAGCTCAAATAAGGATAATTCTTCTGCTGCCGATTATGTCACCAATCAACACCAAGTGGCACAATTGCTCATGCAGCTTAATCAGGTGGTGCTTGATAAGCCGCAAGTGGTTAAGCTGGCACTCAGCTG
>JARIAA010000121.1 GCA_029264635.1 Psychrobacter sp.
ACAACGTACGCTATCGGTCAATTAACGCCCAGTATTGTGCTTTATGAGCCAAGTTTTGAAGGTTGGCTCAGCGCGGTATTTTACGTTTATGCTAACCGATTACAAAATGATAAAACGTTACAGCTGACCGCTCAAGATTCTTATATTCCCTCATTGATATATGAGGCAACGAGCATTGCCACTGAAGCCGACAACGCTGAGCGCGTACTTACAAAGCTTAACAAGTTATTGGGTCGTTCAGGTATGCGCCATATCCTGTGGGGATTTTTATCAGAAAAAGACGATATCGGCACGACTTTGTTTCAGGTGGTGAAGTATGCCATTGACTACCCTAGCCGCTCTATCATGGAAGATCTGGGTAACTTAAACGTTTTAGAATTGGTACAAACCGTCAAATCTGTTGCCCGTGAAAAACACCGCATGGAGGCGTTTGTGCGTTTTGAGCATACCACCGACGATATTTATTTCGCTCGCGTTGAGCCTGATTTTAATGTGCTGCCATTGATCGGTGAGCATTTTCGCCAGCGTTATCAGGATCAGCATTGGGCGATTTATGATGTCAGGCGCGGGTTTGGTATTTATTATGACAAAAGTCAAAGCACGCCTACGCGCCCAGCGGCGTTGCAAACCATTACTGATCTTGATGAATCTGTGCTGCGTAACCCTGCCAGCATTCATAGTAAGGATGAGCAGCGCTATCAGAGGTTTTGGCAAGGTTATTTTACCAATGTGAATATCAAAGAGCGGAAAAACACGCGTTTGCATAAGCAGTATCTACCGCAGCGCTACTGGAAGTATCTAAGTGAAAAACAAATATTGCCCAACGCTGAGCATCTACAAAAAAGACGTTGACTTTATGACACCATGCGTTGTATGGATAACACAACGATTTATCTGATAACCCGCGCTTGCTTAGCAATCAATGAGCAACGCGATTTGTAACTTCTAAATTTGTGATCTCTAATCGATGTTCATGGTTGAGTTTTGCTGTCTTTTACCTGACAATAGCAGCTTGATAACGTTAAATGGTGACCGCGAAGATTATGATAGTGATACGCTTATTATCGTCTTTAAAACATGATGAATCTGAACGTGGCATTTTTCATCTTGGCCGCGCTTTAGTAAAAAATGGTCATACCTCTATTATTGTCTCTAGTGCTGACGAAGATAATGATTTGGTGAAACGCTTAAAGCGGGATGGCAACCTATACCACCAGCTTTATATGAATAAAAAATCGTGGCTATCGTTGTTGCAAGTCGCTCCACTACGCCGTCTGATTGAAAAATACAATCCTGACGTGATTCATGTCCATTCTCGTACGCCTGCTTGGATTTTGCATTTGGCGCTACGCCGCGCACGCGTTAAGCGACCACCAAAATTGGTCTCAACCATGTACGGTTTTTATCCTATCAATAAGTACTCACAAGCGCTGTTAGATGTCGATACCATTATTACTGTATCCGATAGTGTCACTGATTACTTAAAAAAAGGGCTACGCCGTGAAGATATTGGTCCCAAAGCCATCAAGCGTATTTACCGTGGTATCGATATTCGGCGCTATCCTTATCGGCACAACCCTTCTGTTTATTGGTTACGGCACACCTTTGCTGAATATCCTGAGCTTGAACACAAAAAATGGCTCGTATTCCCAACGATTATCGGTAATGAATATGGCCAGGAGTGGCTCATTGATATCTTGGGTAATCTGCAAGAACAGTTCCCTAATATCCACGTGATTATCATGGATGAAGATTATCGAGAAGGTGATGTGGCGCACGAGGACTTTCGTCAGCGCGTTAACACCTTAGGACTTGGCGATCGTGTTACTTATGTAGGTAGAAAGCGCAACGACATGCGCGAATGGTTGTCTGCGGCCAACATTGTTATGGCGCTCGCCAATGAGCCTGAATCCATCGGTATTAATGCGCTGCAAGCGATCCATTTAGGTACACCAGTCATTGGCTGGGATCAGGCAGCTTTTAGTGAGATTTTACAGCCCTTATATCCACAAGGTCTGGTCAAAAAATACAATGCACAAGCCCTATGTAAAGTTGTGAAAAATCAGTTAGAGAGTGTCACGCGACCCGAGATGACAGATAAATTTACTATGCGTGAGATGATTAAAGAGACCATTGATGTGTACCAGAGCCTTTATGATGAGGCGCGAGTGGAAGAAAAAGCACTAGCAGAGACTTACTCAATACAAAGAAGCAAAAAACATCTGAAACCTATAACTCAAACTACTATTAAGCCCATTGACAAAGAAATAGCACCTTCTGAAATTAATCTAGCAAAAAAAACTGCTAAAGGAGCAAGCCTTTCAAAGACAGCAGATAAAGAAAATATATAGAGCCAGTTTATGAAAAACATCTCAGTAGGTTTCACTTAATTATAAAACCTGACGGTGAGAATCGGACTTAATACGTCGTTGGCGTATGCGCACTGACCACACGGGTAATGGCATCGGTGGGATTGATAAAAGTATGCGGATAACTGGTATCAATCACGTAGCTATCGCCTTCATTTAGTAAATAAGTCGTATCCTCGATCCGAATCAAAACCTTGCCTTCAATAACGGTTCCAATCTCTTCACCCTCATGAGCGATTTTTTCTTCTGTTGAGCTATTCGGCTGGTAAGTTTCAATTAAAAACCCTAGATTCTTGGTAGTACTACAATTGTATACCTGCTTTAAAGACACTCTACTAGTAGGCTCACTGAGCTCCAATAAATCTTTTGGAGTGACCACCACTCTGGCTTTTGGTTCTTTCCATTCATCACTAAAAAAGGTGGTGAGATCAGAACCCAATACTAACAAAATCGCCTTTAACGTATTCACAGCGGGACTGACTTTATTACGTTCAATCGCGCTGATTGAGGTGTTGGTAAGACCTGCCAGTTTTGCCAACTTGCGCTGAGAATAGCCTTTTGCAAGGCGTAGCTGATTGATCTTTTTACCGATATCTTCCTCTGATTGCTCATCTATCTCAAGCATTGCTAACGCTTCATTGCCTATTAGTTCATCATCCATTTCATTATCGATGTCAGCCTCATCGATATCCAGACTAAGGGTTTGAACATCAATATCAGTCTTAAGCGCCTCTTCAACTGTGCTATCTAGGATTCGTTTTACTGGCATAGTGAATAAATTCCGTGAATAGAAATTTGGACAGGTTATCTTGAGCATAATTTAACTCAGGATGCCATTGTACACCAATCATAAACGGATGTTGTACAGAACTTATCGCTTCTACCAACCCATCTCGCGCCTTTGCTTCGATGAATAAACGTTCACCCACTTTGTCGATAGCTTGCTTATGAAGAGAGTTCACGTGCCACTCTTCTCCAAATTGCGCCAATCTTCCTTTAGGCTCAATAATCACATCATGTACAGGCTGATATTGCACCTCAAGCGGAGCCGTGCTGTCCTCCAAATGCGGCTCATAGAACCCTTCAACTTCGCGCCAATCAGGGTGCAGTGTCCCATCAAAATAGACGTTCATCTCTTGTAAGCCGCGGCAAACTGCTAACAGAGGCGTGCCGAATTTGTCTGCATGTGCCAGCAACTTAAAGCTAAGCTCGTCACGTCCCAAATCTTGCTTTGCTTCTATATGAGTAGAACCGTAGCGGCTAGGCGCTACGTTACTATAGCTACCTGTCAATAAGATACCGTCTATCACTGCTAACAACGCGTCAAAATTCTCGCTATCGGCGGCGGTATTTGGCAGCAATATAGGATTGCCACCATAAAAGTGTATCGCATCAATATACTTTTGATAAACCGCTTGAGCTGGCTGATTGTCCACCATTTTATGACACGACACGATGGCGATAATGGGTCTAAACGGCTGCATATCCTCTTCCTTAAATGTAATCACTCAATCCACTGGCTCAGATTATGTGTGTCTGTATTGAGTTAAAATTTAGCATACTCAATCGCTAAATGTAAACTATAAACTTCATTATTAATACTAAGGAATGATAGTGAATATAATAAGTTACTCTTTAATAAATTAAAATAAGAATTGACAACTATATATTTCAGTCATATATTGAAGGACATCAGTAAGACATAATGCATCATTACAACCAGTTGACTATCATTGCATTCCAATGAAAATACGACTTAAGTGGTTGATATTCATGATAATTTTAACTAAGTAACTTTTTAGATAACGAAATAATAAACCGAGGTGTTTTGGCTATCAAACTCATAGTAATGACTGTTTTATTTAGTATGAATGCAAACATAGCGTATAAATTATAAATGACAATGATTAATATCTTAGCGAAAAAGCGCTGACAAACTCTCAAAACCAATAGGAATAAGAGACATGACGACAACCAACGGAATGGTCGAATCTGCAAACAACACTGAATATGTTTATGTGGCAGCAGGTGATATAAACGGTTT
>JARIAA010000156.1 GCA_029264635.1 Psychrobacter sp.
TTAAGAATAAAGATCGTCGGACCTACCGCAAATACAAACAGCATCAGCGCCTTCTCCAGTATCATGTTTAGGATAGAGAGTCTTTTTACCCCTTTATCCATCCCTGCCAGCACCGATATCAAAGCTAGCCCCGTAATCAGGACAATTGCAATCACTTGTACCGTTGTATTAACTGGAATGCTTGGCATAAGATAATTCAAACCAGTGTTTATCTGCGACACTGAAATACCAAGGCTGGTGGCCAAACCAAATAAAGTGCCTAAAATCGCGAACACATCAACCGCATGACCGATAGGCCCATAAATCTTATCACCTACTATAGGATATAAGGTTGAGCGCATCGATAAAGGCAGACCATGACGAAAAGCAAAATAGGCCAGTGTCAACGCCACTACCCCATTGATCGCCCAGATATGAAAGCCCCAATGGAAATAAGCAATCTACATCGCTTCTTTCGCCGCCGCTACCGTTTCGGGATCTGAGAGTGGCGGTGTCGCAAAATGGGTCACCGGCTCAGCTACCCCATAAAACAGCAAAGCAATCCCGTACCCTGCCGAAAACAACATCGAGAACCATTCAATGAAGTTATATTGCGCGGCGCCATGATCCGGTCCTAGCTTAATAGCACCATAAGGCGAAAAGGCAAGCACCACAATAAACATCAAAAACAGTGCGGTCGCTAGCATATAAAACCAGCCGAACGTATCGGTAGTAAAGCTGAGGATTTGGGCAAATAGTCCACTAGCAGCTGCAGGATTAACAGAAGCACCAATCACCAATAAAATCATGACGATGGCTGTCGGTACAAATACGGGCATCAAAATAGTAGAACGAAATTTTTTGCTCTTCATAGTAAGGTTCTTGTGTTATGACTTTTATAGTGATGAATTTTTAAAGACCGCCAATACAAATATGAGAAATAAAGTCAGAGACATTTTTATCACGGTCACTTTTATCACAATTCTCTTTAAAACCCCAGATGAAACAGGCTCTTGTAACATGAATTTAACGCTTGTTACATGAATATTACTAAATCATGAAAAGGCAGCTTATGAGCCGCCTAATTGTACTTATTGAAAAGACTTTAAACTTAACACTCAATTTACTTTACTACATTAGAAAATACGCTCATTTTATAAAGTAGAAATAATCGCTGCAAGCTGCTTGGCTGTATTGGCAAGCTCAGCGCTGTTTGCCTGTTTGGCAGCATGAATACCTAGCTCATGGATACTACCGGGTATCAGATGCACATGATAATGAAAGACACTCTGACCAGCCTGCGCACCATTGAGCTGCATCTGAATAATGCCCTCGCGCTCAAAGACTTGACGCTGTGCTTGCATGACTTTTTTAGACGTCATTAAAACGGCGGCGGCATATTCTGGCTCAAGGTCCAACAAATCAACGGCTTTTTGCTTAGGAATGACCAATACATGACCCTTTGCTTGCGGCATAATATCCATAAAGGCGAGCGTTTTTTCATCCTCAAAGACTTTATGATAGGGAATATCACCGTTTAGCATTTTGGCAAAGATATTAGTGTCGTCGTAGTTGGTTTGGTTATTATGGCTCATTATTTTATTCCTTAATTGGTTATCAGTAGTTGGCTATGAGTAGTTAGTCAGAACTATCTTAGCAAATATAGTGGACGAAATATAAGCTGAGTACAAGTGGCTGAGAATTTATAACTATAAAATTGGATCTCAGAAGGCGGCGATATAGATTGCGCTTTAATACAGTCAATCTGTAGGCGTAATGATTAATTTGTTGGCGAGCTTGGCACTTTAAATGTTATATTAATCCTCTATTTTAATAACTCTATTTTTATGGATTTGACTGCCTTGCCGACTCAATTATTAGATCATACTGAGACTCATATAGAAGCCTCGAATGCTACAGAAGCGACTTTCTGTCATATTGATTCGCAACAGCCTGCTATCGACGATAGCACTCGCAAAACTATCGATCCCAATGCAATCATCTTGGCTGATGCATTGATCGATAAAACAATCAGCTGGCGTATTCATAACTGTAAAATCAGCGAAAAAATCATTACGCAGGATATGCCGCTGCCTTTTTTATATCATTACGACAGCTTGGATGACAGTATCAAACAAACCTACCCGCTGACCCCCTTATTACTTGCCCAATTTAATACCTCAATGATGGCTGATGAGGCGGCGAAACTTATTGGTGTTGATAAAGCCTTGATAACGAGCCCTTGGCATGTCAAGGTAATTGGCTCTTTAGTAGTATTTAGCGATGCACTGCAATTGGCCGTACGTCTGCATTGGACTAATACTAGCAAAGAGACGCAGCAGATTTATACGCAAGACGAAGCAGACGCGCTTACTACTGCCTTTAAAGATTGGCAGTTTTTCGGTCGTATCGATGTACTTTATAAGAATACCAAACAAACCCTTGTTAGTATCGATGAGCAAGCTGAAAGCGATAAGCAGATACTGACCATTGATGCCAGCTCTGACTATCAATTTTTACCAGCCACTCATGCTTTAGTCATCATCGCCAAACTAGAAGCCGATAAAAACGAGCTGCCTTGGTTTGAGGCCGCTATTTTAGAGCGCCTTGCTTAAATATTGACCCTCAAGTTTTTATGCATCTCGGTTAATGGTTTTCAGTTACTCATATCTAATGGTATGGTAACGCCTTAGTATTATTCACTAGTACTCACTTTGCATAAAAAGCACACTATCACTATACAGCGGATGCTGCACGCATTTATAAATCTCGCTTATTTGTAAGGAACATCACATGGATTATCGCTCAAAAACTTCTACTGGCGGTCGCAATATGGCAGGTGCTCGTGCCCTATGGCGTGCGACGGGTATGACTGATGGCGACTTTGGCAAACCAATCATTGCGATTTCTAACTCTTTTACGCAGTTTGTACCGGGTCATGTGCATCTAAAAGATCTTGGACAACTCGTGGCGCGCGAGATTGAAAAAGCGGGCGGCGTCGCAAAAGAGTTTAATACCATTGCCGTCGATGACGGTATTGCCATGGGTCATAGCGGTATGTTGTACTCGCTACCAAGTCGAGATCTCATTGCTGATTCGGTCGAATACATGGTCAATGCCCACTGTGCTGATGCCTTAGTCTGTATTTCTAACTGCGATAAAATCACTCCTGGCATGCTAATGGCCGCAATGCGTCTAAACATCCCTGTCGTTTTTGTCTCTGGTGGCCCCATGGAAGCGGGTAAAGTCATCGCCAGCACTGTTGCTCACAGCCATAATAATGATGGCGGTAGCGACGCGCATGGCACCGATAGTAAAGGCAATGCGATTCGTAAGCTTGATTTGGTCGATGCGATGATGGATGCCGCTGATGATAGCATTAGCGACGAGGATGTCTTGGCGATTGAAAGCTCCGCCTGCCCAACTTGTGGCTCGTGCTCTGGGATGTTTACAGCCAACTCAATGAACTGTTTGACCGAAGCACTAGGATTATCCTTGCCTGGTAATGGCTCGCTACTTGCGACCCATTCGTTACGTCGTGATTTATTTTTAGAAGCGGGTCGCACAATTGTATCATTGGCTAAGCGCCGTTATGAGCAAGACGATGATTCGGTCTTACCACGCTCTATCGCTACTAAAGCTGCGTTTGAAAATGCGATGAGTTTAGATATCGCGATGGGCGGCTCGACCAACACCATTTTGCATCTACTTGCTGCCGCTAATGAAGCGGAAGTTGATTTTAAAATGGCAGATATTGACCGTTTAAGTCGTGGCGTACCGTGTTTGTCTAAAGTTGCGCCTGCCTCGCAAAAATATCATATGGAAGACGTCCACCGTGCTGGCGGCGTGATGGCACTGCTCGCCGAGCTTGATCGTGCAGGACTACTGACCACTGATATACCAACCATCCATAGTGCTACGATGAAAGAGGCTATCGATAAATGGGATATTATGAATCCTGATAATACTGAGGCACGTGCGCGCTATATTGCCGCTCCTGGTGGCGTACGTACGACTCAGGCATTCTCACAGTCAAAAGAGTGGCCAAACCTCGACGTCAACCGTGAGTCAGGCTGTATCCGTAGCGCTAAGCACGCCTATTCAAAAGATGGTGGCCTTGCGGTACTATATGGCAACATCGCTGAGCGCGGCTGCGTGGTCAAAACCGCTGGCGTCGATGAAAGTATCTTAGTCTTTACAGGGCGCGCCCGTATTTTTGAATCGCAAGATGATGCCGTAGCCGCCGTACTTAATGATCAAATTGTGGCAGGTGATGTGGTTATTATCCGCTATGAAGGGCCAAAAGGTGGTCCTGGGATGCAAGAGATGCTCTATCCTACCACTTATCTTAAGTCTAAATGCTTGGGTAAACAGTGTGCACTGCTCACAGATGGGCGTTTTTCTGGGGGGACATCAGGATTATCCATTGGTCATGCCAGCCCTGAAGCGGCTGAAGGTGGCGCGATTGGCTTGGTAGAAGAAGGCGATACCATTCATATCGACATCCCAAACCGTACTATCAATATGCAGGTCAGCGATGCCGATCTTGCCGCTCGCCGCGAAGCCATGGAAGCGCGCGATCGCGATGCATGGAAGCCTGTAAGCCGTGAGCGTCACGTCTCTCCAGCCCTACGCGCTTATGCAGCAATGACCACCAGCGCGGATACGGGTGCGGTCCGTGATGTCAGTCAAGTTGAGCGTTGATGATTCATGACTTAATCTTATAGTTTTAGATTTTACTCTTAAACAAAGCCAGCATCTATGCTGGCTTTGTCATATCAAAAAACACTAAAAAACAACGCACCACGCACTTTGATAACGTTTTTTTGCGGAATTAATTTTTATTTAGCTTCATCATAGGTAGCTTTTACGCTTTTTGAGCCAACTTCCTATAAAAACTATTAAAGTACGCAAATCTTATGCTTGAGAATTACAATTTACTGTTATTAAGTAGCGGTGTGACATTTTTACTTGGGGCGTTGTTTCCGCTCTTATTCAAACGCGCTCCTATCTCTTTGCCAATGATCCAAATAAGCTTTGGCATAATGCTGGGCTATTGGTGGACCAGTTTGATATTTTTACGACCATTAGATGATGGCTTAATCATTGAAAAACTTACTGAAATTTTAGTACTTATATCGTTAGTTAGTGCTGGTATCAAAATCGATACGCCTTTTTCTTGGAAGTTGTGGCGACCTACTGCGCGCCTACTACTTATCACGATGCCAGTTTGTATTTTTGCTATGGCAGTTTTAGGTTACTATACTTTTAGTCTGAGTCTAGGAGCGGCTGTGCTGCTTGGGGCGATGCTTGCTCCGACAGATCCAGTCTTGGCAGCTAGTGTTCAAGTAGGTCCGCCTAACACGGGCGGTGAAGACACTACACGTTTGACCCTGACCTCAGAGGCAGGACTCAACGACGGCTTGGCTTTTCCTTTTGTTTATTTGGCGATTAAAATTGCAGAAGCGCATAGCGAAGGTAATCGTTTCACAGGTGAGATGCTCTGGTCATGGTTTACCCATGATGTATTATGGCAAATTGGCGCAGGCGTCGTCGTAGGCATAGTCGTCGGTAAGCTATTGGCTAAGGTAGTTTTTTCTCAACGCGCCTGTGAGACTACTATTTCTCAGGGCTATCTTGTGGTTGCCCTTACTTTGATTACTTATGGGGTGGCTGAATATATTAATAGTTATGGTTTTATTGCCGTCTTTGTCGCCGCCTTTGTCTTTCGTCGTTCTGAATTTAACCATGATTACCATCAAAAGCTCCATAACTTCGCAGAACAAACAGAGGGTCTGATGATGTCATTTATGATTGTGACCCTCGGTATACTACTTGGACAAGAGCTGCAAATAGGCATTGAGATACCGTGGCAGGTGTATATGGTGAGCGTCATTTTTTTATTACTGATACGTCCAATTGGTGGTCTCATTGCTTTATCAGGCTTAAATATGCATCGCACTGAAAAATATGCGATCTCTGCACTGGGTATTCGCGGTATTGGTACGTTGTATTATTTGTCTTATGCCATTAACCAAGGCTATTTTGATGACGATGACGCTACTAAATTATGGATTGTGGCATCTATTATTATTTTAGTGTCTATCTTTGTTCACGGTATAAGTGCCCCATGGCTATTAAACATGACGCCAGATAAATCAGACAAATAATATCCCTATTCTTAGTTCTTTGGACTATCAGATTGCTAGGGGTCAACTTTGATACGTTGACCCCCTTTAAATAAGGCCATTCTAACTGTTAGCTTTATCAACTATCTCTAGCAGCGCCTCAGTTAAGGCAAACTGGCGAATATCGTTGAGCATAGTGACATCAAAATTATGTACAAAGGCAAAGGACAGCTTACGCGTTGGCTCGCACCAAGCGACTGAACCATTATAGCCCATATGTCCAAAACCAGTATCAATGTCAGTGCAGAGGCTAAATAAACGATGATAACCCAAGCGCCAATTCATATTGATAGGCATCACCGCATCCATGCCGTTTACCTGCGGCTTAGATAATTCAGCAAAGGTAGCTTTATCAATCAGCGTTTGCTCATGCCATGTACCGCCATTAGCCAGCATGCCATAAATAATAGCGAGCGCCTCAGCAGAAGCTACCCCGTTAGCAGCGGGGATAACCGCTTGCATGGTTTGGCTATTATGGTAGTCGATAGGCTGCTTATTAGCTGGTACTAACGCGGCGCGATAGTTGCTGGCATTGACAGCACTATGGTCAAAGTAAAGCTGATTAATTTGAGTCGAAGTCAGTTTTTTATCAGCTACATTAGCACTGTTTTTAGCTGCTATTTGTTGCCAGCACGCATAACTTGGCAAACTAGCATAAGTAGCTAAGGTCTCTTCAGAGTCAGGCTTTAACGTTGGTTTGTGGCGTTTACTGCGCAGATCTGAATTCTCATTAGCGCTATCATCAGTCGTCTTAAAGTCTTTGACCAGCTTAGCAGCTTCATTGACTTTATCAGCAGGCATACCAAAATAAACGCTGTCGGCAATACCGAGAGGCTCTGTCAAATAATAACGTAGCGCGGTCGCAAGTGTCATATCAGTAACAACTTCTATCAAAGCGCCCAATATCCAGCCATAGACCAGCGCGCTATAGGCAGACTCATAGTTTTCATATTGGTCAGGCTGAGACTGCGACATCGCAGCGATTTTGTCTTTCATCGCTTGCCAATCAAGCAGCGTCTCACTATCAGCATCAATAGAGCTGATAGCAAATAAATCAGCTTGATGTAGCATCAGCGTCCGTAAAGTGATATCGGCCTTACCATTGGTTGCAAACTCAGGCCAATAGTGCGCAATAGGCGTATCATAGTCCAGCAACTGCTGCGACACCAATA
>JARIAA010000217.1 GCA_029264635.1 Psychrobacter sp.
TCCATTAAAATATGTACGGAATCACGTACCACCCTGTAACCACTGAACAAGATCAGTATGGCAACAATGACTGACGCTGCGGCATCTGCCCAAACCCAACCAAAACTTATCATGAGTAGCGCTGCGATAATGGCAGCAACTGAACCCATCAAGTCGCTCAGCACATGTAAATAAGCACTTTGCATATTAAGATTAACAGGCTCTTTGGTAGCAGATGCCTTATTTTTATTTAAGCCGCTATTTGAGTCTTTACTGGCACTATGATTATGGTCATGAGTATCTCCACTGTGACTACCACGATGCATGAGCCATGCGACCAAAATATTGACCAGCATACCGATAGTGGCAACGATAAGCATGCCTTGGGTGGCAATCTCAGGTGGTGAATTAAAGCGTTTAATTGCCTCATAAAAAATCATCAAAGCAATGATAACTAAAGTCGCGCCATTGACGCTAGCCACTAAAATCTCAAAGCGTTTGTAGCCAAAGGTCTTTTGATGGGTCGCCGCTTTTTCGCCAATCTTAAAGGCCAGTAGGGTTGCGCCAAGGGCTATCGCGTCGCTTAGCATGTGACCTGCGTCAGACAATAGCGCCAAACTACCGGTGAGCCAACCACCAATTGCTTCGACAAACATGTAGCCAGTAATAATGATAAAGCTAAATAGCAACGTGCGCTGATAGCCCTTGGTATTTCGCGGTGCAACAGTCTGCTCTAAATGTTCGTCATGATCATGATTGTCTTGACTGTCATCGGTGTAATTATTGTCTTCATCCTCCTGAATGTGTGCATCGCTATCAGCCGAAGCGCTCTGATGAGCATGGTCAGCTTTTTCAGTCTTTGGATGATTTTGATTCATAACAATACTCAAAATGTTAGACAGTAGAATAAATGGTTTTTTAGCCTATTTAGATGTCCGTCGATTGAATTGAGGACACGCCTTGGACAGTTGTAAAGAATTTAGCATATTTAATGAGTTCATACTGTCGCGCGCTTATGACAACTCGTGAATGCAAATAAAAGATTTATAATAGTGATAAATTTTTAAGCTATTACTATGGATTGATTGTTACCAACCGATAGGGTCAATATCTAAAGTAAGTTTTAGGTATTTAGCACTGGGCAGAGCAAGGACTGGCTGCCACCACTGGTTTAATACACGATGTAATTGCCATCGATCCTTAGCTAATAATAGCAGCTGCGAGTGATAGCGACTGTTCTTTTTACTCATAGGCGCGTCAATGGGACCCAATATCGCCAGATTGTGCGCGTTAGGAAGATGAGCAACTGCCTCTTTAAGTGCTTGAGTAGTCGCTGCAAGGGTTTTGCCTTCACAGCGTATTAGCGCAGCATAACTATAAGGCGGTAAGCCCATCATTTTGCGCTCTTGTAGCAGCTCTTGCGCAAAAGATAAATAGCCATCCTTGACCAATTTTAGTAGCAAGGGATTGTCAGGTTGCAGCGTTTGAATCAGGACGCGCCCAGCTTTGTCGCCGCGCCCAGCACGGCCTGCTACTTGAATCATTAATTGAGCGGTATGTTCAGGAGAGCGAAAATCTGCAGATAAAAACCCACGATCGGCATTAGGCAAACAAACTAGCGTGACATTGGGAAAGTGATGACCTTTTGCGACCATTTGGGTGCCGACCAAGATGGCAGGTTTGCCTTCATTGATGCGCTGATAAATATTTTCCCAGCTGTCTTTTCGCCGCGTCGTATCTCGATCAATCTGGATAATGGGATAAAGGGTCTTGCTGGTTTGCGGGTTGGAAAAGATGGCGTGCAGGTTTTCACTCAGCCTTGTCGTGCCCATACCCTTGGCATCTAAATTTTGACTACCGCAGTCAGGACAGATCTTAGGAATATAGGCTTGCCAATCACAATGGTGGCATTTTAAATACGAATGGGATTGCAACTGGCTATTATAATGTACCGTCAAATGCGCATCACAGCGCGGGCAATCTGCCTGCCAGCCGCAAGCCTCGCACAGTAACACAGGCGCATAGCCGCGGCGGTTTAAAAATATTAATACCTGATCGCCAGCTTCTAGCGTCTGCCTTATCGCTCCAATCAGCGCATCGGTCAGCCCTGTATCATAGCGCGCGCCATTGTCTTGTGTTTGTTGATGGGTACTTTGCAGGCGTGCATCGATAAGCTGCATCGTCGCAGGCCTAGCATTGCCAGGACGAGTAAGTAATTGGCATTCTATCAGCTTGCCTTCATGAACCAGTTTTAGATGCTCAAGAGTAGGGGTTGCCGTACCAAGTACAACGGGGATATTAGCTTGTAGACCGCGGTATAGCGCGACGTCTGCGGCATGATAACGCAAGGTATCCTGCTGCTTATAGGAGCTGTCATGAGCTTCATCGACGATGATAAGGCCCAAATCTGCAAAAGGGTAGAGCACGGTTGAGCGTGTCCCAATAATGATTTGAGCATGCCCAGTGCGGCAATCTTGCCAGCCTTGCAGGCGATGCGTATTGGTCATGCCTGAATGCAGCAGCACAATATGAGCGGCAAAACGACTGGCAAAGCGCGCGCGGGTTTGCGGAGTCAAACCAATCTCAGGCACTAATATCAAAACTTGCTTGCCCGCTTCTAATACTGCCTGCATCGCTTGCAGATAGACTTCCGTCTTGCCACTACCCGTAATGCCGTTTAATAAAAACCCAGTGTAGCGCTCAGATTTATGAGCCGCAATAATAGTGTCAACGGCAAGCTGTTGCTCATTGTTAAGATTAAGTGGCATTTTCGCTAATTTGACAGGATGGGGGGCTTGTTTTGGCTCGATATAACGTTCAATAAGGCCTTTATCTTCAAGAGTGGTTAAAAAAGCGCGCTCCATACCTTCTAACAGCAGCACATCTTCACTAGCGCCGCGCGTGCCATGCAATTTAAGCATATCAAACTGCTGTTTTTGTTTTTTTGCATTGGCGCGAAAATTATCGTCAGTGATATGCGGCAAAATCCGCCAATGCGTAATGAGAAGATCCAGTGGTTTGCCTTGGCGCACTAAGGTTGGCAAAATGACTGCTAAGACGTCACCAAGCGGATAATGGTAATAGCGCGCAAGCCAATACGCCAGCTTTAGCAGACTAGCATCTAAGATAGGCTTGGCATCTAAGCATTTATTAATGGGTTTGAGCTTATTGATCGGAACGCTGCTATTTACTTCAGAGAGATGAGCGACGACGATACCGATTAGGGTTTGACGACCAAAGGATACCTCAACGCGGCTACCGATAGGGGGGAGGCAGGCAGGCTTATCATTTGCTAACGTGCTCATATCTGCTGGTAAGCTATAGTCAAATACCCGATAAAGGGGCACGGGCAGAGCAACTTGTACCAACATAAAGGGCTTCGCAGTCTTATAAAGTGAGTATTAAATAACAATAAAGAGGGAAAACTAATAAGCTTAGCATGATGCTAAGCTTACGATGATTGAGTTTAAAAAACTATTATTGGCTTATATGTATTTGTACATGAGATTATTTGATAGCAAACAAAACATCAACATTACTCAATATACAAAATAGACTCGATTTCGACCACGCCGCCTTTAGGCAGTGCCGCTACTTGGACAGCGGCGCGAGCAGGATAAGGCTCGCTCAAGTTGGCGACGAATACCTCATTTAAAACAGCAAAATCATTTAAATCGGTCAAAGACACATTAAATTTGACCACGTCATTTAGGCTACCACCAGCGGCCTCACAAATAGCTTTAGTATTTTCAAAAACTTGCTTGGCCTGCGCCTCAAACCCGTCTCGTAGTTCCATAGTTTCAGGATCAAATCCAAGCTGTCCTGAGATGTAGACGGTATTACCAACTTTTACCGCTTGTGAATAAGTCCCAACAGCGGCAGGCGCTTTATCAGTTTGAATGGTTTGACGGGTCATGTTATATCCTTATTATACTTTACTGGTTTAATTGCTAAAAAGTTAACCGCAGATTCTAGCATTATTTACGTTTTTTATAAAATTCGAAACAGTATAGTCTGTACAAAATAAAAGTGTCATGTATTTTATCTGAAGGCAAGGCTGATAAAAATTTTCTTGCTTGCTGTGCCTACGCAAACAGCGGCTACAAAAATTTCTATCCGCCTTGCCGTAACATTTTTAGAGTGAATTGACTATATCGTTTTTTAATACATATCTAACAAACATCGATGAAGACAATCGATATGGCTATTTTCATAGCTGATATAGGCTCACGATATTAGGAAAGCCTAGCAAGGAGCGTATTTCACGTATGCCTTGCGCTAAATGATCGCGACTACGGACAATAACATGCAAAATGGTGTCACCACTACGCACATCGACCGTTTCAACACCGATATTTAATTGACGTAGATGATAGATCACCTCACTGATCTGCTCGTCGCTAATCGCTATGGATAGCTTTAAATAAGCAGGAAAACGAATTTTCCCCCCTTTTTCATCAGAATCCGTATTTTTAATCGCTTTGTCATTGACCCAGCGTAGCTGTATCAGCTGATAGGGGTTATCTTTACGAATATCATCTAGTGAAAAGCATTTGTGCCGATGTACCACTAGACCATGACGCGATAAATGCCCAACGATAGGATCTCCATAAATCGGATGACAGCAATTGGCAAAATCAATCTCGACACCTGCGGCATTGGCGATCAGCTGTTGCGGCTGCGCCCTGTCGTCATCAGTTTTTTGTGCTTGCAGATTATTTACCTCATCGCTAAATAAACGCGAGACCACCAGCTGCGGCAGTAGGGTGCCGGAGCTTATTTGTTCAAATAAGGCGTTTTTTTCTGGTAGACCGCGCCATTCGATTAGGTTTTTCCAGTCACTTTCAGTCAAATCCTCTAGGTTTTTTTGATACGTTTTGAGCGCGCGATCTAAAGCTTGTTTGCCATGATGCTGTTTGTCAGTAGCAGATAAATCTTTGAACCAACGTAAAATCTCTTCACGTGCTTTATTCGTGACGACAAAACCGAGCCATTCAGCTTTTGGCTGTGATTGGCTGTCTACTTCAATCTCAACCATCTGCCCATTTTTGACCACCGTGCCAAGCTTGGCTTTTTTACCGTTGATATTTGCCCCAACAGCTACATTACCGACCATAGGACCAACAGCGTAGGCAAAGTCTAGGGCAGTTGCGCCTTGGGGCAGCTCATAAGCACGGCCTTGCGGGCTATAGCAAATAATTTTACTAGAATGCAAGTAGTCCATCAGCTCATTAATGGTAGAAACGGCTGCGGTGAAGTCAGGGCTGTTTTCATCCAAGGTTTCTTCATCAACCAAGTCTTTCATATTGCGTAATGATGCTTGGATGACCGATTGACTGACATCAGAGGCGTGTTCTGCTCCAATGACGCCAAGCCTTGCTGCACTTTGCATCTGTTTGGTCAAAATAATTACTTTAACAAGATCGTTGTCACGCTCATAAATTAAGGTAAGAGACTGATTGCCGCCAGGTAATGGACGACGAATATTGTCCTCGATATGAGTGTCATCAATTTGATATTTTTTGATTAAATAATAAGCAAGTTTGTCACAAGCCTCTATATTGTCGAGAACGATCTCAAAAGCATAGTGACGCAGTAAAGCATTAATCTCACCGCGATTACGGAAGAATTGCCGATAGATAGCAACGCGATTGTCTAATACTTTGACGTGTCCGCCAAGCTCTAGATTATTGAGAACGATACTTAAATAGCGATGAATGGCTTCTCTTTGAAAGTTACGACCAAGACCGTGCTGTAGCAGCTTGTCAGACAATTTATTGTACATGTCTGAGTCAAGGTTACGATAGCATAAGACTTCTATATAATCTGCGATGTCGTTAAGTCCCATCAGGCGCGCAAAAGGGACATAAAAATCTAAGGTTTCTTTTGCAGTAGCATGCTGTTTTTCTGGACTGACGGCGTCAAGTGTGGACATATTATGCAAGCGATCAGCAAGCTTAATGATCAAGACACGTGGATCATTTAACGTCGCGGTCAGAATCTTATGAAAGGTGGCCGCTTTATTTTGCTGCTTATTATGACTGGACGATTTGAGTTTGGTGACCCCATCGACCAATCTTGCGACCACTTTACCGTAGCGCTGCTCAAGCTGCTCGTCACTAACCTCAGTATCCTCAACCGTATCATGCAAGATTGCTGCAATGATAGTATCTCGATCTAAACGAAAACCTGCCAATATTTCAGCGACCGCAATGGGGTGGGTGATATAAGGCTCTCCAGACTTACGCTTGTCTTTTATATGTGCCATATCACCAAACGCGCAAGCATCGATGATATCACGACGCTCATCTGCACATAGATACCCAACCGAACGCAGTAAATTATACTGCGCTTCATCAACCAATGGGTGACTGAGTTTGGGCAGGGTTTGGCTCATAGAGTGGTGATCCTATTTTGTTATGACTTGATGAGAGATAGTTTATTAAATATTGATACGCTAAACCGTCAATACGGTTTAAATGGATGGTTATCATTTGAAATTACAAGACCATCCTCTAATTAATCGTAAATTGGCTTGAATGTCAACTACTAAGCACATAGACCATTTAAAAATATTTGCATATCAATAAATGGTATTATTCAAAAATCTATACTTTATTAACAATAGTTCGGAAAAAATTAATAGGTTTAAACGGCAAAAACCACAGCATTACGCTGTGGTCTTTAGTATGATACCTTACGCTTATAACAGTATCATGGCTACAAAATAAAAAACATCAAGAGAGGATAACTCTAAAAGCCATGATCACCTGATAACGCCAAATCTAATGAGCTGGTTGCAAAAGTATGCTCTGACTGATTTAAAATATCGCGCGTGATTTTGCCAGCTGCAATTTCGCGTAACGCTAATACCGTAGGTTTGTCGTTGTCTACGTCTACTAGCGGATCGGCAATACCTTTAGCCAACTGACGAGCGCGTTTACTGGCGACCAACACCAGCTCAAAGCGATTATCAACATTTTCCAAACAATCTTCAATCGTCACTCGTGCCATAGATAGCTACCTCAGTTGTTTTTATGAGCAACGAATAGGACTCGCTACTCAGTAAAATAGTGTCAAAAATATAAAAGTTAATAATTGGCTATTATAGCATTTATTTACCCAAACGCGCAGTTGCTTTTTACGGGCACTCTTTTGAGTAATGGATCCCTCGTTTTTTAAGCCATGATATAAGCAATATTCAACTTATGACTGCGTGGATTCGCCTGACAGTAAGTTTGTAATAGTACGGTGATAACGTTGCTGCTGACGCTTTAGGGTTTGCCGATCAGCGATGATAATGGCTTTTAATTCAGTTAAGGCGACCTCAAAATTATCATTAATCACCACATAATCAGCATGGACATACTGTGACATCTCATTCACTGAGCCTGCCAGGCGCTGTTCGATAACGTCGATGCTATCTGTAGCACGCGTTGATAGACGTTGACGTAACGTCGCAACGCTCGGTGGCAGTATAAAAATCATGATCGCCTCGGCAAATATTTTTTTGACTTGTAGCGCGCCTTGCCAATCAATCTCCAAAATAACGTCAACGCCTGCGTTTAACTGTGCGCGGACACTTTGCTGGGAGGTACCATAATAATTACCAAATACTTTGGCATGCTCCAAAAACTTATCGTCACCAACGGCTTTTGTAAAGTCATCTACCGTCGTAAAATGATAATGCTGACCATCAATCTCGCCAGCCCGCGGATGGCGCGTGGTA
The DNA here is from genome assembly GCA_029264635.1 of Psychrobacter sp. Lineage (GTDB taxonomy): Bacteria > Pseudomonadota > Gammaproteobacteria > Pseudomonadales > Moraxellaceae > Psychrobacter. Next base: position 7,709 of record JARIAA010000217.1, read on the forward strand.
TGAGAGATACTGACCGTCAAATCATTGGTGGTTGCAAGTAACTGTTTGACCAGCGAGGTTTTGCCAGTACCAGAGGCTGCCGTGATAATAAAAAGTGAACCTGTCATACGATATGTCCTAGTGAACGAGGTGTGTAAGTTAGCAAATAGTAGTGAGCAAATAAAAGCTGGTAAAAAAAGAAAACGACATCATGTAAGGTAATGAAAATCATGATTTATAATTTTAAACTACTTTTGGCGTTTTTATATTGATTAACCAGCGCTGCAAGTATGCAAAGACTGAAGCGATAGTATTTTAAAGAGCAATAAAAGTAAATTATGATAAAGTAGAGTACTTATTTTATCTTCATTTTTCCTAATCTAAATTATCCAACGATAGGCTGCCTTATGCAAATTTATCTTGCCAATCCTCGCGGATTTTGTGCGGGTGTGGATCGCGCTATTGCGATTGTTAACGAAGCGTTGACGCGTTTTGAGCCGCCCATTTATGTTCGTCATGAAGTGGTGCATAACAAGTTTGTCGTCTCAGACTTGGCAAACCGAGGAGCGGTATTCGTCGAGGAGCTTGATGAAGTACCAGATGGCTCTATCGTTATTTTCTCCGCGCACGGGGTTTCAAAAGCGGTCGAGGACGAAGCTACACGCCGCGATTTGACGGTATTTGATGCAACGTGTCCTTTGGTCACCAAGGTACATATTGAGGTGGCAAAATTTGCGCAAGAAGGTATGGATGCAGTATTGATCGGACACGCAGGGCATCCTGAGGTTGAAGGCACGATGGGCCGTTTTAACCGTCGTCATGGCGGACAAATCCATCTGGTCGAAAACGAGACTGATGTCGACGCGTTGACCGTACAAAATGCAGAGCGTTTGGCGTTTGTCACCCAAACCACTTTATCAATGGACGATACAGCTCGCGTTATCGATGCCCTGCGTGACAAGTTCCCAAGTATTCAAGGTCCGCGTAAAGATGATATTTGCTATGCGACCCAAAACCGTCAGGATGCGGTCAAAGATTTGGCGGGTCGCTGTGAAGTCGTCTTAGTGGTGGGCTCGCCCAATTCTTCAAACTCTAATCGTCTGCGTGAATTAGCAGAACGGATGAACTGCCGTGCTTATTTAATTGACAATGCCAGTGAGATGAACCGTAAATGGTTTGATGGTACACAAAGTGTTGGCGTGACTGCTGGGGCATCAGCGCCTGAAGTATTAATCCAAGAGGTGCTACAACAATTGCAAGACTGGGGTGGTGATTTGCCTAGTGAGTTGTCAGGGATTGAGGAAAATGTGACCTTTAGTTTACCAAAAGCTCTGCGTATTCCAGTTACTCAAGTAGGTAAGTAGCTGTAAATACACAAAATATAGAATATACCAACGATAACAAAAGTTAAGGATAACGATGGCTTCTTATTACCAATTAATCAAACGTGAGCCACAGACAGATGGGATTTGTGTTGCGCATTATCAGCCAACTGAGCATGCTCAGGGCGCTTGGAATGACCATGAGCAGCATATGGCACCAGCTACTGGAGTGCTCACGGTCGAATTAGAAAGGTTTGTGCCACAGGCCAATATGCGTATTGCTCGTATCAGCCTTGATATCTTAGGACTTATTCCGCTTGATGATTTTACCATTACTACCCGCTGTATTCGACCTGGTAGAACCATTGAATTAGTAGAAGCGGTCATGAGTAGCCGCGGCCGCGATTGTATTATTGCACGGGCGTGGCGTTTGATGACCCAAGATACCAGTGTTATTGCAGGATTAGAAGATCAAAAGCCAGTACACAAGCCAGATGAGTTGCCTGTCTGGGATGACATGAAAGGCTGGCCTGGTGGTTTTATTGAAAGTGTGCGTTTGGTTGCCGCGCCAGCTCGTCGAGCGGGCAAAGGCATGGTTTGGATAACCAATGATATTGAAATGGTGGCAGGCGAACCAACCGATGATTTGGTCCATCTATTAGGTATGGTCGATACCGCTAATGGCGTGGTACCTCGGCTTGGAGTAGCGCTATCAGCTGCCCGGTGGATGTTTCCAAACACTGATTTGCAGATTCACATGCATCGCGCGCCCAAAGGTCGTTGGCTTGGTATTGAAGCCGTGCAACAATATGGAACTGACGGGATTGGTCTAACCAGTGCTATACTCCATGATATTCATGGACCATTTGGACGTAGCGAGCAGATTCTGACTATTCGTCCGATGCCGCGCTAGCGTAAAAGATGCAAAATCATTTTTACCCTTTACCTCTAATCTGACAACTATAGTTTTATAAAATAAAACTTTATAATTATTTTAATTCATTATATAAATATATAAAAATGAGGTGTAATACCTATAGTTAGTTTAATAAAGTGATTATTTATAAGTGAGATAAATTTTGCTAAACAGTAATACCTTAGTTGTAAAGTAGTAATTCAGGATAGTTATTTGAAGAAATGGTTTAAAGTCTGTAAGGTATGAGATAGGATACGCAAAAACATCCGCCTAAAGACAGCCGCTTAAATTAGCAATATTAAAAGATTTACTTTAGTTTACTTTTAAAGGAGACGCGCAATGAATGATAAAAAATGTCCTTATGATAACACCCCGCTTACCATGAGTAACGGTGCACCTGTTGTTGATAACGAAAACAGCAAAACGGCTGGCAAGCGTGGGCCTCTATTAGCATAAGATCTATGGCTGAATGAAAAGCTTGCTGATCTAAACCGTGAGATCATCCCAGAGCGCCGTATGCATGCCAAAGGTTCAGGCGCGTTTGGTACGTTTACTGTGACCAACGATATTACTAAGTATACGCGCGCTGATATCTTTAGCGAAGTTGGTAAGCAGACGGAGATGTTTGCCCGTTTCAGTACCGTCGCAGGTGAGCGCGGCGCCGCTGATGCTGAGCGTGATATTCGTGGTTTTGCGCTGAAATTCTATACTGATCAAGGTATTTGGGATTTAGTTGGTAATAATACGCCTGTATTTTTTGTTCGTGACCCGCGTAAATTCCCTGATTTGAACAAAGCCGTTAAGCGTGATCCGCGTACCAATATGCGCTCAGCGACTAACAACTGGGATTTTTGGACCTTGTTGCCAGAGGCCTTACATCAGGTTACGATTACCATGAGTGACCGCGGTATCCCTGCCTCTTATAGACATATGCATGGCTTTGGCTCGCACACTTATAGCTTTATTAATAGTGATAATGAGCGTTTTTGGGTCAAATTCCACTTTGTCACGCAGCAAGGTATCAAAAACTTAACCGATGCTGAAGCGGCGGAGATTATCGCTAGCAATCGTGAAAGCCATCAAGAAGATCTGCTCAATGCCATCGATAATGGCGATTTTCCAAATTGGAAGATGTACGTGCAAATTATGCCAGAAGAGGATGCGGATAAAGTACCGTATCATCCGTTTGATTTGAGCAAAGTCTGGCCAAAAGGCGACTATCCGCTGATCGAAGTGGGCGAGTTTGAATTGAACAGAAACGCAGAGAACTACTTCTTAGACGTCGAGCAAGCGGCCTTTGCACCGAATAATATCGTACCTGGTATCAGTGCGTCACCAGATAAAATGCTGCAAGCGCGACTATTTAGCTACGCTGATGCCCAGCGTTATCGTGTCGGGGTCAATCATAAGCAGATTCCAGTGAACAAACCTACTTGTCCTGTGACCAGTAACCACCGCGATGGTCAGGTACGCGTCGATGATAACTATGGTGGGCGCCCGCACTATACGCCAAACAGCTTTGAGCAGTGGCAAGAGCAGCCGCAGTATGCTGAGCCGCCACTCAAGATTGATGGCTACGCCGATCATTACGACTTCCGTGAAGATTCAGACGATTACTTTAGTCAGCCGCGCGCGCTGTTTAATCTGATGAATGATGAGCAAAAGCAGGTGCTGTTTGATAATACGGCAAGAGCGATGGGCGATGCGTTAGATTTCATCAAATATCGTCATATCCGTAACTGCAACTGGTGTGACCCTGCTTACGGCGCAGGCGTTGCCAAAGCATTGGGGATGAGCGTTGAAGATGCGATGGCAGCCCGCGATACAGACCCTGCACGTAATTTGCCTAGCTGTCTATAGTGAATGGATTTTATTCCAAGCTAACGGTTTAAAGTCACTATTCATAAAAAACACCGCTCTGAGACATTAGAGCGGTGTTTTTTCATCTTAGCATCGTTTTTAGGCTGCTTGAGCTTGAAATTTTTGCCTGTGCCCCTATCTGATTAACCAGCCTAACAGTATTTATAGCGAAGTCTTTTTAATGAGAGTCGCTCACTGCTAGTATTTGAAAATTTGTGATTCATATCTGCTGCAAACAGCATCTTTGGTAACAATAATAGGAGTTTTTTATGAGTGAACAGACCCAAGTGGATAATAAAAACGCTAACAACAGTACCCCAGAATTAAAGAAACACAGTTTTGAGGCAGAAGTCGCGCAGTTACTACACTTAGTGACTCATTCGCTTTATTCTAATGCCGATATCTTTGTACGTGAACTGGTTTCAAATGCGTCAGATGCTTGCGATAAGCTGCGCTTTGAGGCGACCAATGATGATAGCCTTTATGAGAATGATGGCGAGCTGCGTATTCGTATAGCTATCGATACCGATGCCAAAACCATCACCTTTACCGATAACGGTATTGGGATGAATGAAACGGACGCTATCGAAAACTTGGGTACGATTGCCAAGTCTGGCACCAAGGCATTCTTAGATAAGCTATCTGAATCACAAAAGCAAGAGGGTCAACTAATCGGTCAATTTGGGGTTGGCTTTTATTCAGGGTTTATTGTGGCCGATACCATCAGCGTTGAATCACGCAAAGCGGGCGAACCTGCAGATAAAGGTGTGCGCTGGGTATCAGATGGGAGTGGTAGCTTTACCGTTGAACCTATCACAAGAGAAGCACGTGGTACCGCTATTACGTTGCACCTAAAAGAACAATATTCTGAAGGCGAAGATAATTATCTGGATCGCGGCAAAATTAAGCGTTTGGTCAATAAATATTCAGACCATATCAGCTTGCCGATTCAGATGCGTAAAGAAGTTTGGCAAGAGGATGTTAAGGAAGAAGGCGACGACTCTGAGGCAAGCGATGCTCCAGCGGGCGGCGAGATGGTATTGACTGATGAATGGGAAACCATTAATAAAGCCAGCGCGCTGTGGACGCGATCAGAGTCTGAGATTGAAGATGATGAGTATGTCGATTTCTATAAAAACATTACTTATGACTTTGATGAGCCGCTCGCTTGGACGCATAACCGCGTTGAGGGCCGTGTGCAGTATACTCAATTGCTGTATATCCCCAAAAAAGCGCCCGTAGACTTATATACGCGCGAGCAGCAGCATGGCCTAAAGCTTTACGTCAAACGCGTCTTCATTATGGATGACGCTGAGCAATAATTGCCAATGTATCTGCGCTTTGTAAAAGGGGTGATCGATTCAGCAGACTTGCCATTGAACGTAAGCCGTGAGCTATTGCAAGAGTCGCGCGATGTAAAATCGATCCGTGATGGTAACGCACGCCGTACATTAACGTTACTTGCAAGCCTTGCTAATAGTGAAGATAGCGACAAGCAAGAAAAATTTGCCCAATTCTACAGCGAATTTGGTGATGTCATCAAAGAAGGTCTTGGCGAGGACATGGGCAATCAAGAGCGCATCGCCAAATTGCTCCGCTATGCAACTAGTACGCAAGATAGTGTAGCCACGAGCTTTGAGGATTATAAAGGCCGTATGCAAGACGGTCAAAAAGCCATCTATTATCTAACCGCTGATAACCTTGCCGCTGCGAAAAATAGCCCGCAACTTGAGCTATTTAAGAAAAAAGGCATCGAAGTTATTTTGATGACCAGCCGTGTCGATGAATGGGCGATGAACTTCTTAACCGAGTTTGATGGGACACCGCTACAAAACATTGCCAAAGGCGCTGTTGATTTGGGCGACTTGCAGGATGAGGAAGAAAAAGCCGAAGCTGAGAAGGCTGTGGAAGTCATGAAGCCAGTTGTCGATAAGCTAAAAACGGCATTGAGTGGCCGCGCCAAAGACGTGCGTGTATCCAATCGTTTGGTTGATAGTCCTGCGATACTCGTGACGCCAGAAGGTGAGCTGTCGCCGCAGATGATTCAGATGCTCAAGCAAATGGGCCAAGAAGTGCCAGATACGCAGCCTATCTTGGAGGTGAACCCAGATCATCCACTGATTAAGAAGCTTGAGAGTAGTGAGCAGTTTGACGACAATTTCGACAAGCTTGCTCAAGTCATCTTTGATCAAGCATTGCTTGCTGATGGCGGTCAGCTTGAAGATCCTGCCGCTTATCTTAAACGCGTCAATGAGCTTTTGATGAGATAATATTGTGTTATTGATTTAAGAAGAGGTCTTGGATTCAAGACCTTTTTTTATACGTTTTTTAAGTCCATCTTTTGTGTGTATTTTTACAAATCAAGCTTATCGTCTTGGCTGACAATCCGTTACAATTGCGATAGATTAGCAGGATAAACTATAGGCTTATGTTATTAAGATAACAATAGCCATTTCTCTCGACTGGATAGAGGTCTAAGTCTTTGTCACTCTCGTCGCTAAAAACCATCTCACTTCACCGCTTCTCGCTTAATTTTGCTGCCAATATCATCGCTGCACTATGGATGCTAGTCGGGTCAACGCGCGCGTTTTCTTGGGTGAAACCAACCTTTGTACAATTTGCTTTGTTTGCTTTATTGGCACTCGGCAGCAATGTTCTGTTCTCTTGGTTGGCTGCGGATACGGGTAGTACCTTTAATGAGCAAGGACTGGTCAGCTATCTGATTTGGCCGATGATTATTTTATTGGCTGGTATTATTTTGGCACGGCGTGCTGGTAACCAAGGGCTTGTTTTCGTACCAGTGGTGTTATGGCTAGTCGCCGATACGTTATCTGCTCTGTTACAAAGTATCGTACAAGTTTTGGGCAGTCGTGGCTGGTTACCTGATTGGAGCTATTCGTTTTTACCGATATTGTTTTTAGTCCTGTTCTTATGGCAAACGCTGGCTTTATTGTGGATCTTTGCTCGGCGGCAGCGCACACCGTGGTGGGAGCGTATGATTGTTTTGGTAGGCGCAGTTGCGCTCTTAACGATTTGGCAGCGTAATGTCGCTGATCAACCTATTTTTAAGCAAACCCCTGTCGAGCCTGTCTTAGAAGAAGCCGCCCTTTATAAGCAGCCAATTCTGTTACAACAAGCATTAGCCAGTATTGATCCAGGCGTACCTGGTAAGACTGATTGGTATTTTATGGGCGTAGCAGGGTTTTCTGATCAAAACGTTTTTCGTTCTGAGATTAACAAAGTACGTGAGCTGTTTGATGTGCGCTTTGGAACCAGTGGACATTCGCTGGCACTGATTAATAATACCTATAGCTGGTTAGATGAGCCTGTGGCGACTAAAACCAGTGTGTTACAGGGCTTAAAGAAAATCGGTCAGCAGATGGATACGGATGAGGATGTGCTTTTTATGACGCTCTCATCACATGGTGACCAAGACTTTATCCATTTATCTAATCCGCCGCTTGAGATGGACAATCTGGATGCCACATGGCTACGTGCAGCACTTGACGCCTCAGGTATTCGCTGGCGTGTCATTGTCGTATCAGCTTGTTATTCAGGATCATTCATCGATGAGCTGACGTCGCCCACGACAGTAGTGATCACCGCTTCAGCTACTGATAAGATGTCCTTTGGTTGTACGAACACGGCTGAGATGACCTATTTTGGTCAAGCGTTTTTTGCAGAAAGCTTACGTGAGAACACCAGTTTTGCAGCAGCATTTAAGGATGCCAGTCTACGGGTGAGCGAACGCGAAAACTTTATGGGTTTTGAATCCTCAGAGCCACAAATGGTGGTAGGTAGCTTAATGAAAACCGCGTTACCTGAGTTCGAAAAAGGATTGTTTGACAAGACTCGCGCTTCAATAGCAGAGGTCAATACTGATGCTGAGTCTATGCCTATTAACATCGTGCCTTGAAGTACTATTTTTAGATACTTGACGGCTTATCGTGTGGAAGCTCGTTTTACAGCTGCTTTAATTTTTTAAAATGGTATCATCGTCTTATTGAATAATTTCGTAAATCATCACTTATTTTTATTTTGATAAAAAGGATATTACGCATGAATAACGCTTATAACTATAACTTATCTGCCAATACACAGCTCACACAAAAAAGCGTGAATCGCTGCTTCAATGGTGAACAGCACTACTATACTCATCAATCTGCTGCCACTAAAACGCCGATGACGTTTAGTATCTATCTGCCAGATGAGGCGCTTGCTGGACAGCTTTGTCCTGCGATATTGTATTTATCAGGTCTCACTTGTGACGCGGATAACGTCACTCATAAGGCACATTTTCAGCAAAGATGCAGTGAGCTTGGTATGATATTTATCGCGCCCGATACCTCTCCTAGAAGTAGCGAAGAGAATACAGTACCAAACGATGAGCGTTATTTTGTGGGTCAGGGCGCAAGTTATTACGTCGATGCAACGTGTACGCCGTGGTCAGAGCACTTTAACATGCAAAGCTATATGGTTGATGAGCTGTATGATTTGCTGCGTTCTGAGTTTACGATTAGTAGTATTGGTATTATGGGACATTCTATGGGTGGTCACGGTGCCTTGCTGCTAGGTTTTAAATTTCCAAGTAAGTTCGTTAGCGTCTCAGCGCTGTCCCCTGTTTGCGCTGCTAGTGAGTCAGCCTGGGGTCAAGCCGCTTATACAGAATACTTTGGTGATGATAAAGCACAGTGGGCGCAAGCGGACGCCGCCCAAATGATTGAAAGCGTGGGTCAACAGTATACAAGCATCTTAGTTGATCAAGGTGCGGCTGATAATTTCTTGGCAGAAGGTCAGCTGCAAACGCCAAAATTACAACAAGCTTGCGAAAAGGCCAAGCAGCCGCTAACGCTACGCTATCAAGCCGGTCATGACCATAGCTATTACTTTATTCAAACCGTCATCAATGATCATATTGAGCATCACTGGCGCATGGCTAATCTAAACTAACCTATAGCTTTATCGTTGTTCAAAGCGCTCACGTAATGCTCTTTTATAAAGCTATTTATATGACTGGCTTGTAGATAGACAAAGCTAGTGTCCACTTAATTAAGCTCAGTGATTGGTATAAAATAGAGCTTGGTTTAATGAATGCTGAATGCATAAAAGGTAGTCGTTTATGGTAAATCATCAAGCATCGCTTGCGACAATGCAAGCTGATATGGATGCCGCTTTAAGAATAAAAACCCAAAGCCGTACTGTAGCTCCAAATAAGAGTAGAACTGAGATAGTCAGCTCTGATCAATTGCAGTCAATATCATCAAATGCAGCTGACGATACAATGTTGGATGCAGCACAACTATCACGCGTGATAGAGATGGCATGGGAAGATAGGACGCCGTTTGGTGCGATAGCGCACAGCTATGGACTTAGTGAGGCTGACGTCATCAAACTCATGCGCCAGCAACTAAAGCCCTCGTCCTTTCGTTTATGGCGACAACGGGTAACAGGCCGCGCGACTAAACATCAAGCAAAAAGACCCTTTGAAGTAGGCCGTGCCTATTGCAAAACTCAATACAAGCCACGATAGTACTCTTATCGGTTTATTTAGTTTTAAGATATGCGCTCTTATCTTTATCAATTCGCCAAAAAATTCCATCAGGTAGTTTAACTATGATTAGTCCCGCTAAACAATATCTAATCGCCCCTTCTATCTTATCTGCCAACTTTGCACGTTTAGGTGAAGAAGTTGAGACGGTTTTAAGAGCGGGCGCTGATGTCATACATTTTGATGTGATGGACAACCATTACGTACCGAACCTGACCTTTGGTAGCATGATTTGTAAGGCGCTGCGAGATTATGGGGTCGATGCACCGATTGATGTGCATCTAATGGTAACACCTGTTGATGGCATGATTGAGCAGTTTTTGGAGGCGGGGGCAAGCGTTATCACTTTTCATCCAGAAGCCAGCAACCATGTTGATCGCTCACTGCAACTGATCAAAGATGGTGGTGCCAAATGTGGTTTAGTGCTTAACCCAGCGACGCCCCTACATTATTTAGACTATGTCATGGATAAAGTTGATCAAATATTACTGATGAGCGTCAATCCAGGATTTGGTGGACAGTCGTTTATCGAGAGTACTTTAGATAAGGTACGACAAGTGCGTCAACGTATCGACGCAAGCGGCCGCGATATAAGATTGGAGGTCGATGGGGGTATCAAAGCCAGTAATATCCGAGCGATTGCTGATGCGGGCGCTGATATGTTTGTTGCCGGTTCTGCTATTTTTAATCAAGATGATTATAAGACAGCTATTACGGCCATGCGTGCAGAGCTGGCGTTGGCAAATAGTAGCGAATAGCAGTGATATTTATCATTAGGGTATCATATTTAGATAGGTTGTATAACTCTATGCTATAAGAAGGTGATATATGGACACAAAAAAACGAGTTAATATCCAAGCGTCTACTGGGCGAGTACAAGATGAGATGCAGCAAGCTCAATCGCGAAAGTTTAAGCAGCGCAGCTTAGTACCCAAAGGTATCACCATAGGCTTAGCTGTTTTTGCGCTTGTTTTAAG
>JARIAA010000222.1 GCA_029264635.1 Psychrobacter sp.
GATTATTAATTTCGCTACGTGCCTTTTCAATACTCACTTTTGATAAGTCAATTTGCTCATCAAAACCATCATTGCCAGTTTCCATACCGCGTAATGCTTTTTGCATCGACTCTTGGAAGTTACGACCAATTGCCATCACTTCGCCAACCGATTTCATCTGCGTTGATAACACATTATCGGCTTGCGGAAACTTTTCGAAGTTAAAGCGAGGGATTTTGGTGACAACATAATCAAGTGCCGGCTCAAAGCTCGCTGGGGTTCTGCCGCCCGTGATGTCGTTTTGCAATTCATCAAGCGTATAGCCAATTGCCAGTTTTGCCGCGATTTTGGCAATCGGGAAGCCAGTGGCTTTTGATGCCAATGCTGATGAGCGTGAAACGCGCGGGTTCATCTCGATGACAACCATACGACCCGTGTCAGGGTTGATACCGAACTGCACGTTTGAGCCGCCCGTTTCTACACCAATCTCACGCAGTACGGCTAATGAAGCATTGCGCATGATTTGATATTCTTTATCAGTCAAAGTTTGCGCTGGGGCAACCGTGATTGAGTCGCCCGTATGCACGCCCATTGGGTCAAAGTTCTCAATCGCACAGATGATGATGCAGTTGTCGTTTTTGTCACGAACCACTTCCATCTCGTACTCTTTCCAACCGATTAGTGACTCATCGATGAGCAATTGATGGTTTGGTGATAAATCAAAGCCGCGCTCACAAATCTTGATAAATTCGTCGCGGTTATAAGCGATGCCGCCGCCTGAACCACCCATCGTAAATGAGGGACGAATGATACACGGATAGCCCATTTTTTCTTGGGTCGCAAAGGCTTCTTCCATAGTCTCAGCCGTTTCAGCACGTGGACACTCAAGGCCGATACGCTTCATGGCTTTATCAAATAAGTTACGGTCTTCTGCCATCTCGATTGAGTCTTTGGTCGCGCCAATCAGCTCACAATTATATTTGGTCAAGACGCCATGCTTGTCTAGGTCTAAAGCACAGTTTAGCGCCGTCTGTCCGCCCATCGTTGGCAGGATAGCATCAGGGCGCTCTTTAGCAATGATTTGCTCAACCGTCTGCCATGTAATCGGCTCGATGTAAGTCGCGTCCGCCATGACAGGGTCGGTCATGATAGTCGCAGGATTGGAGTTGACTAAGATGACGCGTTAGCCTTCTTCTTTTAAGGCTTTACACGCCTGCGCGCCTGAATAGTCAAACTCACATGCTTGACCGATGACGATAGGGCCTGCGCCAATGATAAGAATACTTTTTATGTCGGTACGTTTTGGCATAGTTAGGGCTACCTTCGTTTGGGTGATATTTTGATTAATCTATATTTTAACGATATGTTCAATAACGCTTATCGAATTTGCTAGGTGTAGCTTGAACCATCATCTGTGCTTCAAGCTTTATACTTTTTATTTATATTTTGCTTGCTGTTAATTATTGATAACTTACGCTTTCGCCTTTTCCATCATATCCGCAAATTTATCAAACAATTCAGCCGCATCATGCGGGCCAGGGCTTGCTTCTGGGTGACCTTGGAAGCTAAAGACAGGCTTATTGGTCAACTCAATCCCTTGGTTGGTACCATCAAATAATGAGCGATGGGTTGATTTAACGTTATCAGGTAGCGTGTCTTCATCAACGGCAAAACCATGATTTTGACTGGTAATCATAACCGTACCAGTGGCTAAATCTTGTACTGGATGGTTGGCACCATGATGACCCGTTTTCATTTTGATAGTGTTGGCACCGCTGGCAAGACCAATCAACTGATGGCCTAAGCAGATACCAAAAGTTGGAATCTCTGTTTCTTCAATGATATGACGTACCGCGTCGATAGCGTAATCACAGGCAGCTGGGTCACCAGGGCCATTTGATAAGAAAATACCGTCTGGGTTCATCGCGAGCACATCTGCGATAGGCGTTTGTGCTGGCACGACCGTCACATGGCAGCCGCGGTCAACAAGCATCCGCAAGATATTGGTTTTGCTACCGAAGTCATAGGCGACGACATTATATTTTGCTTCGACGTGCGTGCCCAAATGCTTAAAGAAGCCGCCCGTACCGCTATCGTGACTACCCGGCACGTCGCGATTAAGTAGCGTATCTGATAAGTCCCAGCTACCCGCTGTCCATTCAAACATCGTCGGTGTACAGCATTCTTTTGCCAAGTCCATGCCTTCAATACCAGCGAATTCTTGCGCCAGTTTAATCGCTTGCTGCTCGTCGTCAGTGCTAATCGTGCTGCCGTTAGAGGCCGTCATGATACAACCGTTTTGCGCGCCTTTATCACGCAGGAGGCGCGTCAACTGGCGGGTATCGATATCAGCGATAGCGACCGTATTATGGCTTTGTAAATAGTCACTCAATGATTGAGAATTGCGAAAGTTTGAAGTCACCAGCGTTGCATCACGAATGATAAGGCCTTCTGCCCATACTTGATGACCATTACCAGACTCGACATCTTCAGCATTAGTCCCAGTATTGCCAATGTGCGGATAGGTAAGCGTGACCAGTTGTCGCGCATAACTTGGGTCGGTCAGGATTTCTTGATACCCTGTCATGGCTGTATTAAAGACCACCTCACCGACACGACGACCTTCACGACCGATACTCAAACCGCGAAAAATCGTACCGTCTGCTAGTGCCAAAATTGCTTGTACTTCTGTCGATGAATTCAAGGGTTGCCTCCGCTATTATTGGTGAGTGCCGTGATATTTTATGGTAAGAGTTTTGCTCTAAAACAGCCTTTTAGAAGTATCTAAATGCTGATAAATACACATAAAGAAAAGGCTAGAGCCAAAATTTTTCCACAAAAAAGCGAGAAGACATCATCGATGGAAACTACAAAACTCACTAGGTAGTGAATAAGTAACTTGCATCATGTCCGCTCGCTTAGGCACAGATTTTGCGCATTATATACAATATATGCTGACATAGCCAGCCGATTATCTGGGTTAGTGAGCGTGCTATAAATCTACTACTAAAACGGCTGGATTTTAGGACCTAGCTTTGCCACAATAGATGGCATTTAATGTACTTATAAAGTTGATACCTGATAAAATTTATCCATTTGATTGGGTATCAACTCCATGCCGTTAACTTTACTACCAGCATTAATATCATTGCTAATAGTAATATTATGCCTAGTACAATCATTGGCAAAACAAGGAGTCGTTATGATTTATCAGTATTTAGACAAAGTGCCTGAGTTTGCTAGCCCCTTTAACGGTTGGGTAGCCGATTCAGCGCGCGTCATTGGCGATGTTTATTTGGGTCATCAAGCAAGTATTTGGTTTGGGGCGGTGCTGCGCGGCGATAATGAGCGTATTTATATTGGTGATTATAGCAACGTGCAAGAAAACAGCGTCATTCATACTGATGAAGGTGTTGAAGTCAAAATTGGCAATCATGTCACGATTGGTCATTTAGCGATGCTGCATGGCTGCGAGGTGGGTGATAACAGTCTCATTGGTATCGGCGCCGTTATTTTAAATAATGCCAAAATCGGTAAAAACTGTATTATTGGTGCCAAAGCTTTGGTAACGGAAGGTAAAGAGATTCCAGATAATTCGCTTGTGATGGGTGCCCCTGCAAAAGTGGTCAAGACTCTAACAGATGAACAAGCGGCAATGATAAAAGAGTCTGCGATGCATTATGCAGCGCGCTGTCAGACATTTAAAACGGGTCTAAAAGAAATTGAGCAACCACAATAAAATAATTGCCATAGCGATGAGTGAATAGCGATAAAAAGCACAACGAGTTCAATATAAAAAAGATACAGCGGGGCGGTTATAAGTTTTTCTGGCTTGCTGTGCCTACGCCGACAGAGACTGCAAAAAACTTACACCAATCCCGCGTGATAACTTAACGTATCCATTTTAGTTAGTATTGGATAGATAAAGCCCATTCAACGATATCAAAACGTCCTAACGCACACTTACTTTCAACGAGCATTTTAATATGAGCAGCCCAACCATCGACACCGCTTTTGTAGCCCGCACCTTAGCCTTATTTGACTTAGATCATACTTTACTCGATGTCGATAGTGATTATTTATGGGGCGAATATATTGTCAAGCACCACCTTGTCGATGAAGCCGAATATCGCACAGCTAACCAAAAGTTTTATCAAGACTATATTGAAGGCACGCTTGATGCGACAGAGTATAATGAGTTTGTCGCGCAGTTTTTGAGCAGTTTGCCGATGGATAGGCTGCATGAGCTGCGCGAAGATTACATTAAAACTGAAATTGAGCCTCATATCCGTCCTAAAGCGATGGAAGTACTGTGTCAACATATTGAACAAGGTCATGACGTGGTGATTATTTCGGCCACTAATGACTTTGTAGTATCAGCCATCGCTAAGCGTTTTGGTATTGAAGAGGCCAATGTGTTATCGACGCCGCTTGAGATAAAGAACGAGCGCTACACAGGTAAGTTAACGGATAAGCCAAACTTTAAAGAAGGTAAAATTTATCATCTGGATAAGTGGCTCGATAAACAGCAAATAGCGGGCATCAAGTTTGAGAAAACTTACGCGTATTCAGACTCCAAAAATGACATACCACTGTTAAGTTGGGCGGATGTCGCTATTTGTGTGTCGCCTGACGACGCGCTGCATGCGCATGCGCTCGCTCATCGCTGGGCGGTGGAAGATTGGTCGATTCA
>JARIAA010000044.1 GCA_029264635.1 Psychrobacter sp.
AGCCTGATTTGACCATGATGACCACGAACTCGCCAGCATCGACATGGATACTGACGTCTTTGATAATCGCTAGCGATTGCTCACCAACGTGTACGGTTTTATTAAGCTTGGATGCGGTCAATAACGCTTTGTTTTTAAGATCTGATGCTGATGCTGAAGTCGAGTTTGATAAGGTCATTACATAGTCTCAGTTGACGTGTTCTCTAAGGCTGACTGGTTAGATTTTGTCGAATCAGCCGGCTCTATAGAATTGGCCAACCCTGTTGATTTTATTTTTTCAAGCTCAGGTTTTAGCACAGGCAAAATATTATTATTAACAATAATAGTATAGCCCTCCTTGGTCGGATGGATAGCGTCCGCTTGGTTAAGATCAGCAATGCCGCCCACGCCCTCTAAGAAAAAGGGAATCATGGGCACATGCATATCCTTGGCGATACGCGGGTAAATATCTGAGAACGATCTGACATAATCGTTACCCAAATTATCATAAATTTGCATACCGCCTAAGATGACATCACTGCCATTATCTTGCAGGTGCTTAACCGCGGTGCGAATATTTTTTTCAATAGTTGCCACATCAATACCGCGCATGGCGTCATTAGCGCCAATAGTCAGTATAGTAATATCAGGCTTGGTTTGTGCAACCCAGTCCAAACGATTGACAAGCCCCGTGCTGGTTTCGCCGCTCAGACCTGAATTGACCACTTCAACATTGGTATAACCCATCTCTTTTAAGGTAGCTTCCAATTGCGCAGGATAATTGTCATTAGGATCGACACCCAAGCCTTCAGTCAGCGAGTCACCAAGTGCTAAGATAGTGATAGGCTGGTTGATGGTTTCTATATGACCTTGTTCAACTGGTGTTTCACGTGAAACAGGTTCAGTAGCTGCTGGAGTTGTATCGGTGACAGGAGCGTTGGCATCAGCCGTATTATTACTGTCGGTTGCTGGGCTACACGCTATTAGTGCTAAGCTTGTTAGCACGGTTAATCCAATATGTTTTAACGGTAATTTAAATGAATAATGTGTCATCAAGGGTAGGGACATAATAGCTCCGCGGATCTTTGTTTTTATCTCATAATGTTTATATTAACAACTTCGATGGTCGCTTACTATCTAGGAATGATGATTTAAAAACTCATTGATTGCCTGATAAGTTTGTGTGCAAATATCAGGATTTAAGTTTTCCATATTTAGATAAGCATGAATCACTTTGTAATAAGTAATATGCTGGGTATCGATACCCGCATCAGTTAGCTTCGCAGCATACGCGGCGCCTTCATCATATAAAGGGTCAATGGCGGCATTAATGATAAGGGCAGGCGGTTGATGCGCTAACTCCTCTTGACTAGCAAACAAAGCGGACTTTGCGCGCTTATCCTCATCATGCTGAAAGTATTGCTCACCATACCAGCTGATACGCTGACGGCTAAGCAAATAGCCATCGCCATATTTCTCAATAGAAGGACAATTCATAGTAAAGTCAACGCTTTGGTATATAAGCACTTGTGCGCTGATGTCGCTCATGATTCCAGAGTGTTTTACTCTAGGATCGCGTAGCAAGTTGGTCACCAAAGTGCTGCCATGACTGTCTCCTGCGACCACAATATGGGTAGGATCAATTTGGCGTCTGGCAAGCAGTTTATTGAGCCCAAGCATAGCGGTACAAGCATCGTTTTGTCCGCATGGATAAGGATTCTCTGGTGCCAAGCGATATTCTGGCGCAACGACAATATGCCCCGTATAGTTAGCCAAACGACATAAAATCTGATGATAAACAGAGACACTACCCGCTGTACCGCCGCCCCCATGAAAATAGAGCATGACGGGCAAAGAGGTTGATTTAGTATGCTTTGCTGATTCTATAGGTAAGCTTGGATAGAAAATACGAACAGGCACATCATAAGCATCGTCGGTCTTAGTATGAGCAATATCAGCATCGAACTCGATAATATCATCAATGATTAAAGGAATATCTACCGCCTCAGTGACAAAGGTACGGGTAAGATTTGCCAAACCGTCTCTGGCGTTAATGGCATTAGGGATACTGCCTGTTTGCACAAATTTAGGTAAAACCTGTTCATTTAATATTTGTAGATAATTAGCAACTGCTGGCAGTAGCTCAATTTGGCTGACACTATCGACTTCTTTTTGCGGCATAGAATGGATCATTTTCATTCCTTTGTAAATTATCAAACCTGCTTTAAGCTAAGATGGTCGACCATCAACCATTACGGGACGACTGACCATCCAAGCAATCACAACGTTGCCAATCATCAAAATGAGCATGATCAGCAAAGGTAAATCCCAGCTACCCGTCGCTTCATGTAGCCAGCCTGTCCCTAGAGGACCAAAAAAAGCCACCAGATAACCGACAGCTTGTGCCATACCAGACAGCTCGCTGGACTGATTGGTAGTATAAGTTCGCATCGAAAAAAGCATCATGCTCAAGGTGAAAATCGCTGAGCAACCGATACCCATAAGCCCTGACCATAACCATGCCAAATCAGTAGAGAAATAACTGACCCCTAAAATACCTACTACGTTTAAGATCGCAGCAAATACGGCCAAAGCTTGAATAGGACGTCCACGGTTGACAAGCCACGTTAAGCTCAAAATAGCGATTGGCGCCATAAATTGAAATACTGAACCCATTTGTCCGGCCTTTATGGCTGATAACCCTTGACTGACCCAAATGGATGGCAAAAAACTAGCGACTGTATAAAAGAGTAATGATTGTAAACCCATAAAGATAGCAATCTGCCACGCAAAAGGCGTACGCCACATGGAGATATCTGAGGATCCTATGGTTGGCACGACCACTGCTTGATGGCTAGATGATCCCAGACTCAGGCGTAAAAATACCCAGATAATTATGGCGAATATACCCAGAATCGACCAACCACCAAGTGCCCATTGCCAACCTACATAGGTAGATAACGGTAATACGACCCCCGCTACGATACCTGCCGTCACCGTCATTGTGAGACTAAATAAGCCTGTAATAATAGGAATATGAGTGGGCGTACGTTGTTTGATAACGGGCGCTGCCAGCGTATTGGCAAAGCCGATTGCTAGCGTCAGCAGTAGTGTACCACTCAAAAACCCAAGCCAAGTTGGAATAAGCGTACGAACAATCATACCTGTCGTTAACAACGCAATCATTGCAATCAGCGTATTTTCCAACCCAAAACGCTTACCAATCGCAGGCGAGATAAGCGCGCCGATTGCAAAAGTCAGCATAGGTACTGCGCCCAGCCAACCGATTTGGGTCTCAGAGATATTAAGTGCTTCTTGTACCACAGGTGCAATGGAGCCTAAGGCCACAATGGGCGCACGCATATTGGTGGCCAGCAAAATCATGGCACATAGTACGAGCCAAAAAGTAAAGCGCGACGACGGCAGCTTAGACGATTGTAGGGTAAGGGTGTCTGGACGAGGCTGAGATGGCGAATCAAGAGAGCTGGACATAGCGGCACGACTATTAGGATAAGAAAAAGGACACGTCATTAAAAAGCGTCGAAGCTGCGCCGCTTGCAAAATAACACCAAAGAGATCTCACTGGGGCAGTGACAGACATTACAAATCAGTATTAAGGAAATACTTGAAGAGTGCAAGTGATATGAGCTTATCATCCTAGCAAATAGGACAAACATAAAATATAGACTACTACCTTAAAAAAGCTGCATGGCACAATTAAGTTGACGTCAATTACTTTTAAAGATATTAAAAGGACATGACGCCATTATAGAAATAGACGACCACTAAAGACACCAGCGTATAGTAACAAACGAGGCATTGATCCAATTTACACAGATTTACCCAGTTGGGCCGCTTTGAGCGCATTTATTTGCTGCTCAGCGACAATCGAATCGCACTTATTAGGATCATCACCACAGAACGAGCATCGCTCATCACCCATCAGCTTGGCAACACCACCGCATGAGCCTTTAAGTGGCTGCTTTTTGAACATATAACCGATACCCATAAACAAAAAGAATAGTATAAATACGCCAAAGGTAATGGCTAGCATGGGAAGCAATTGACTAATCATAGAGGAGACCTCAAGGTTAGAGAGTAGGGCAGTTATGTTTTTCGATAACTCTATAATAGTATAGCAAATTTTTGCACGGCCCGTCTGTTGTCAGAGCATATCTTAGAGTAGTGTTATTAAAGCTTAAGACTTTTTGTCGGCGCGTAAGAGTTGCATCGCAGGCGTTTGTACCACTTGCCAATCTTCGGCGCTGTCAATAGAGTCGTCTGGTTTGACGTCATCAGCTAATACGACAAACAGTGCTGCTATATTTTTTTCTTTAGCGACATCCAATGCCTTTTTGTAAGGCATAGCGGTGAGGGCCGTCGCCCAAGCGTCTGCAAGCGCTACTGAATCGGCGGCAACGGTTACAGATGGCGCGCCGCCAGCGATAGGCTTGCCAGTGGTTGGATCAATCGTATGGCTATAGTGCATGCCATCAAACATAACTGAATTGCGGTAGTTGCCCGAAGTGGCCAGATGCATCTGATTACTGGATCTTATGGGCTGACGAATGGCTGTAATCGTCTGGCGCTCGCTAACGGTGCTGCCTTCAATAGGAGCGTCAATGGCGATTTGCCACGGCTGCTGCTGATTATTAACGCCAGAGCTAGCAATCTCGCCTCCAATCTCAACCATATAATTGCGAATGTGGTAGTTGTTTTTGAGCACATCTGCGATGACATCGACCCCATAACCTTTGGCAACGGCCGAAAAATCAAGACCGATACCCTCTTTAGTTTTATAAATGCTTTGGTCTTGCTGTACCACGCCATCAAAGTCTACCAGCGCCTTAGCCTCAGCAATCTCTTCTGCACTTGGTGGGCTTTGCAAGCGCTCAACAGTCATTTTACTGCCAAAGCCCCACGCCTCAACAAGCGGCATAACGGTTGGATCAAATGCGCCGCCAGATTGAGTATAAACTTGTCTTGAGACCTCAAGCACGTGACTGAAATCATTGTCAATGGGAATAGGAATGTTTTTGCCCAACTGATTGAATGTTGAGATGGTAGAATCTACTTGATAAGTCGACATGCTATCGTTAATTTGTTGCAGGCGTGCATCAATGGCAGCTTGGATATCTGCTTCATTGACATTATCTGGTAGCTGATAGCTAATGTGGTAACTGGTGCCCATCGTTTCACCGATTAAATAATTATAATCTGGTTGCTGTTGGCAGGCGCTCAAACCAGCTAAGCTAAATGATGCGGTAGCAAATAATATAAATCTAGGTACTTTATTTTGCTTATCCTTAACCGTGATGGCAGGTAAACAGGATTTAATTTTATATTTATTTAACATATTCGATTTATCCAATAGCGAAAATGGATTAAAAAAAGAGCGCCACTGTTGACGCTCTTTTATATATCTTTACGGCCGTCAAAATAAGTATCAGTCAAAATCAAAACGAGCTACTCAATTGACTATGTTACTGACTCGTTCTAACCACCAAAGTCATCAAGCATGATGTTTTCATCTTCAACGCCAAGACTGTGCAGCATATCAATTACCGCTGCGTTCATCATCGGTGGCCCACACATATAGTATTCACAATCTTCTGGATTTGGATGATCTTTTAGATATTCTTCTAATAAGACATTATGGATAAAGCCAGTATAGCCATCCCAATTGTCTTCAGGTAATGGATCAGATAAGGCGACATGCCACTCAAAGTTGTCGAACTCTTCTTCTAATTGATCATAATCCTCAACGTAGAACATCTCACGAATAGAGCGTGCGCCATACCAAAAACTGATTTTACGATCAGAGTTTAAACGTTTAAGCTGATCAAAGATATGCGAGCGCATTGGCGCCATACCAGCACCGCCACCAACGAAAATCATCTCAGCTTCGGTATCTTTGGCAAAAAATTCACCGTAAGGACCTGATACGGTGACCTTGTCGCCAGGCTTTAAGCTAAACGTCCAAGAGGACATTTTACCTGGTGGAATACCCTCAGGACCACGGGGCGGTGGACTGGCAATACGGATATTAAACTTAATTAAGCCTTTTTCGTCTGGGTAGTTGGCCATCGAATATGCACGGATGACAGGCTCATCAACTTTTGAGACATATTTGAAAATACCAAATTTTTCCCAGTCTTCGCGGTACTCTTCAGCAATATCAAAATCTTTGTAATGCACTTCATGCGGTGGCGCCTCTAACTGCACGTAACCACCTGCGCGGAAGTTTACTTCTTCACCTTCTGGAATTTTAAGAACCAATTCTTTGATAAAGGTCGCCACGTTATCATTAGAGATAACCTCACATTCCCATTTTTGTACATCAAAGAATTCAGGGTCAATCTCAATTTTCATATCTTGCTTAACTGCAACCTGACAAGCAAGACGCATGTGGTTACGGATTTCACCTTGGGTGAAATAACCTGTTTCAGTCGGCAGGATAGAACCGCCCCCTTCAATAACGCGGCAACGACACTGCGCACACGTACCACCGCCACCGCAGGCAGAAGATAAGAAAATACCTTCGCTTGCCAATGTTTGTAGCAGCTTACCGCCTGCGGGTGTCACGACGTCATTATCGGGATTATCATTGATATGGATAGTAACATCGCCTGAACTGACCAATCTTGAGCGCGCTGCCAAAATAACAGCAACAAGGCCCATAATAATCACGGTAAACATAGCAACGCCACCAATCGCCGTAGCGTAATCCATGGTAGGTATCCTTAATCTATGGGGTAGGGGAGCAAACATACATCTTATTTTTGCAAACCCTACCGAATAAATGAATTAAATAGCTCAAACAGCTAATCTGATTTATCGTTTAAATGGACATACCGCCGAACGACATAAAGCCAAGTGACATAAGGCCGACAGTGATAAAAGTTATACCAAGACCTTGTAGAGGTGCTGGAATATCTGAATATTTGAGCTTTTCACGAATACCTGCCAGTGTAGTAATAGCAAGTGCCCAACCAAAACCTGCGCCCACACCGTAAACCATGGACTCACTAAAGTTGTAATCACGCTCAACCATAAAGAGGACACCGCCCAAAATAGCGCAGTTAACTGTAATGAGTGGTAAAAACACGCCAAGGGCGTTGTAAAGTGCAGGAACGAACTTATCCAAGAACATCTCTAGTATCTGTACGGTCGCCGCAATAAGACCGATATAACTTAACAGTCCTAAGAAGCTCAGATCGATATTAGGAAAGCCTGCCCAAGACAGCGCGCCGCTCTTTAGAATGAACTGAAAGAGCAAGTTGTTTAAAGGTACAGTGATAGCCATCACGACAATAACGGCAACCCCAAGTCCAATCGCAGTTGAGACCTTTTTTGATACTGCCAAAAAGGTACACATCCCTAAGAAGTAGGCTAGCGCCATGTTCTCAATAAAGACTGAGGTGATAAATAGACTAATATAATGTCCCATTAGTGACCGCCTCCATGTGCCATGCCTTTAGATTGCGGCTTCATAACAAACTCCGCCTCTTCAACCTGTTCAGGTTTCCATAGACGTACTACGACGATAAACAGCGCAATAATGAAGAACGCTGAAGGTGGCAATAACAACAGGCCGTTTGGTACATACCAACCGCCATCAGTAGCAGGTTGCAACAGCGTGATACCAAACCAGCTACTAGAGCCTAATATTTCGCGAATACTTGCCACAAATAACAATACGGCAGAGTAACCAAGACCATTACCAATGCCATCTAAAAAACTTGGTACAGGTGGATTGCTCATGGCAAACGCCTCAGCGCGGCCCATAACGATACAGTTGGTGATAATCAAACCAACGAATACCGAAAGTCCTTTACTCACATCATAAGCGACCGCTTTCAAAATCTGATCCACCACGATAACCAATGACGCAATAATCGTCATCTGGACGATAATACGGATACTTGAGGGGATTTGCTTACGAATAATAGAGATAAAAAAGCTTGAAAACGCCGTGACTAATGTTAACGCTACACTCATGACCAATGCGTTTGAAACGCTGGTAGTGACTGCCAATGCAGAGCAAATACCCAGAATTTGTAGACCAATAGGGTTATTGTCAAAGATAGGGGTCACTAAAATACTTTTGGTATCAGCCATTTTAAGCCTCCTTGCCATGTGATGCTGACGTCGCTTTAGTCAGTTCGGTTACGGGATGCATCTGTTGTTGATTTAGGTTTTGACCCAGTTTTTTATAAGGGCTTTGACTGGCTTGTACTTCAGCGCTGTCAAGCTTTTTGCCATTTTGCTCGCGCAAGGCGTCGAGATAAGGTTTATAACCTTGCTCACCAAGCCAAAATTGAATCATGTTGCTTACACCGCGACTGGTTAGCGTTGCGCCGCTGATACCATCGATCCAATTCTCTTTTGGATTACCTGCTTTGGTCACGCCAGTAGCAACATTACCATTCTCATCATAAGAATGAATGCCGCTCCACGTCGCACGCCACTCTGGCTCTTCAATACGAGCGCCAAGACCTGGGGTTTCTTTATGCTCATAAAAGCTGATACCCTTAATGGTATTCATATCGCTTTCAAGCGTCAAAAAACCATAGATCGTACCCCACAGACCGTAGCCTTGGATAGGCAGTACAACAAGCTCAGGCTGCCCAGCATCATCGTTTTTGACATAAACTTTTGCATACTTTGGTTTACGACCAATACTGGCAGGATCATTGGCACCTAAGTCATCACTCAACGCTTGGTTCTTAGTCGCTTGACTCGCATCATAAGCATTACGGTCGTCGATACCTACTGACTTTAAAGCATCATCATCTAAATAGTTGCCTTTATTTAAGTCAACAATTTCAACGTCAAAATCTTTGAAACGCTCAGCAACATCTTCATTGGTGTCAGACGCAGGATCAAACATACCCGCTGCCACTAAGATGTTTTTGTTACGGTCTAAACGTGCGTTTTCGACCTGCGCAGGTTTTAAACCAACTGCCGCTGCCGAAACCAGTACTGAACACACCAAGCATAACGTCAATGCTACGCTAATAGTTTTTGTATTATTACTTTTGGGCTTGGACATAGCGAACCCTCCGTGCTGTTTGGCGCTTGATATTTGCCTGAGTCACAAAATAATCAAACAATGGCGCAAATAAGTTGGCGAATAAAATAGCTAACATGATACCTTCTGGAAAAGCTGGGTTGACGACGCGAATGAGTACGGTCATAAAACCAATCAAGATACCATAAGCCCAGCGGCCTTTATTGGTATGCGCTGCCGACACAGGATCAGTTGCCATAAAGACAGCACCGAACGCAAAGCCACCAATAACCAGATGCCAATAAAACGGCAGATTCATCATAAGATTGTCTTCAGAACCAATCATATTAAAGATAAGAGAGGTTGCAACAAGACCGATGACACAGCCCAGCATAATGCGCCATGAAGCAATGCGCGTCCATAGTAAAAACGCAGCACCTATTAAAATAGCCAACGTCGATACTTCACCAATACTGCCTTGAATGTTACCAAAGAAAGCATCACTCCACGTGATGGCTCGACCATACACATCAACGAATTTATCTGGTGTGACGCCAAGCGCAGCAAGCCCAAGAGGCGTCGCCCCTGAAAAGCCGTCAACCGCGGTCCATACTGAGTCGCCTGACATATAAGCAGGATAAGCAAAATATAGAAATGCACGACCCGATAGGGCAGGGTTAAGGAAGTTTTTGCCCGTACCGCCAAATACTTCTTTAGCGACGACGACACCAAAGATAATACCCAATGCCACTTGCCATAAAGGAATGTTTGGTGGTAGGCACAGCGCATACAGTACAGAGGTAACAAAGAAACCTTCGTTGACTTCATGCCCACGCACCACGGCAAAGATCATCTCACAGAAAATACCGACTGCAAAAGTGACAATATAAATGGGTAAAAACTGCATGGCCCCATAAACAAAACTTGCCCAGATACTATCGGGATTATAGCCTGCCATGTTAGTAATGATTGTACGCCAACCATCAGGCTGTAGACCAAGCTGCGCAATAGCGGTCAATGCTTGTTGACCAATATTATACATACCCCAAAACATCGCTGGGAACGTACAAAGCCATACGGTAATCATAATGCGTTTTAAATCGATACCGTCGCGCACATGTGATGAGGCAAAAGTTGTCGTACCTGGTTGACGAAGAAACGTATCGAACATCTCATAAATGGCATAATATCTTTCATGTTTGCCACCCTTAGTAAAAGACGGCTCCATACGATCGAACATATTGTGTAAAAATTTCATCGTGGTTAGCCCTCCAGCTCAATACGCGTTAAGTTATCACGCAAAATATCACCGAATTCATATTTGCCTGGTGATACGAAGGTGCATAATGCTAAATCTTCTTCATCTAATTCAAGAACACCCAAGTCAACTGCAGTGATTATATCTTCAATAATTAATGCACGTAACAGCTGA
The DNA here is from genome assembly GCA_029264635.1 of Psychrobacter sp. Lineage (GTDB taxonomy): Bacteria > Pseudomonadota > Gammaproteobacteria > Pseudomonadales > Moraxellaceae > Psychrobacter. The sequence goes on from JARIAA010000044.1 coordinate 10,425, forward strand.
GTTGGTAGATAATCTTGCGGCATCACCTCTTCATAAACCCCAATCGGTACCATCGCTCGCGGCGAGCCATTACTGGTCGTCGTAAAGTTGTACTTTTTACCGCTAAAAAACTGCGAGATATAAATAGGGAGCTTGGAGAAGCGGTTGGCACCAGGAGTAAAAAAGTGGAACGCTGGACGCTCACGACCTTCAGTTAGCACACTAATTTGGTCATGAAAGCGGCCAAGGTAAGCAATATTTGCAGACGCTTCACGTCCAGATAAGACAGAGCCAGAAATAATGCGGTTTTCGCCGCCAGTCAATTGACCCTTTGTCAATGGCATAAGATCGGCACCGCGCTCTGTCGCCACTAAGTGTGGCGCTTTAACCGCAGGGCCTGCCAAACTTAGCAAGCGGCGCGTATATAAACGCCCTGTCGTAAACAGCTTGCCAATAGCAATTACATCTTGATAACCAATTGTCCAGACGGTCACGCCGCGCATAATCGGATGCAAAAAATGAATATGCGTGCCTGCAAGCCCTGCTGGATGCTTACCTGCAAAGCTATGATATTCAGTGACGTTGTTCGTCGCCGTATTCGGTACAGGGGTAAGATTGGCCTCAGCGTGATGACAAACAAAAGTCTTAGGACTGAGCGTCGATAGTACGGCAAGGCCATCATTGAATGCTTGCAGCTGCTCATTAATGAGCAGCATCGGGTCAAACGCTAGCGGATTGGTGTCGATCGCAGTGACAAAAATAGCCTGCGCACGAGCACCGATATCGGGCGCACGGCTATAAGGGCGCGTGCGAAATGCGGTCCACTCACCAGAAGCAATGAGTTGGGTTTCGACAGCTTCAGAGTCTAAGTCAGCAAGTTGCTTGGAGTCATAGCGCTGAAACTCTACTTCTTCACCGTTTGGGTCAACCTCAATAACAAGGCTCTCAAAGACACGGCGTTCCCCACGGTTAATGGCGACGACCTTACCAGCAGCAGGGGCAGTGTAAATAACACCGACCCGTTTTTTATCTTCAAAAACGGGCTGACCCTTGGCGACGATGTCACCTTCTGTGACATTCATCGTAGGTTTCATACCTACATAATCGTAACCTATAAGTGCCACGCGTGCTGGTCTGTGCTCTGATATCTCGTGGGAGGGTTCACCTGTGATGGGCAAATCCAAACCTTTTTTGATGGTAATCATAAGCGAAAACTTAGTCCATAGTCTAAAACGATACCAGACGTCCTGTTTGGTACGACAGCAGTATTAGTAAAAGAGACACTAAAATCCTCAAACATTAGCTGCTTTCTCAAACATCAGCTGCCATAGCAACGCTGAGATTAAGAACCGCAAATACAAAGTTCGAGCACTGCTGCAAGTAAGAGTATTAACGCTGACCTTAGACTCCTTAACAACACGTTAATGTCTTATCCAAATGACCAAAATGGCGACTGGCTACCAAGATACATAACAAACCTATCGAACTAAAGTGACACTCCAAACCTAAGCGGTTGAAGCAGGCATCTTAGATAAAGACAGATTTACCATGCGTTTTATCGAAATTTCAAACATTGTAATACTACTATCGTCTAAACGAATACTAATATAACCATAAGCTTGTAAACCTTATATAAAGATATAAAGAAGAGTCATGGGTTATACTTTTAACTTATGCATTACTCATTTAGTAAATTCAGCTAACCGTGTACGCAATAGCGCACCAAATAATTGTACTATCGTTTGCTAAATCTCTTGAATGCAGCTATTTGCAACGAGACATAAAGACACCACGTGCAACTGTTAAGATATAGAAACAAATACAAATTTATCTATGATTATACGCTAAATTAACCTAAAATTGCCAGTTAGTAATCAAATTTGTCCCCTGATAACACGGATTTTAGACACTAAAAGTTATTGTTATCAATGAGCCCGTCTAAAAAATGCTGATCGATGTTTTGATCAAAAATTCAGCTTAGACTACGTTTAAATGACTTAAATATAAATATTTAGTTAAGTGCATACGTTATATTATATTATCAATTCGCTTCAATAGCTGCTATTTCTGTCTCTATTTTACTTTTAATAAAGCATTTTTATAAGGAGTGCTATATGTGTGCTGCGCCTGTAATTATTCCAGCCATCGATCTAAAAGATGGAAAATGTGTCCGTTTAAAGCAAGGGCGTATGGAGGATGACACCGTATTTTCTGATGATCCTGTCGCTGTCGCTGGACGCTGGGTAAAAGAGGGCGCGCGGCGTCTGCATCTGGTTGATCTCAACGGCGCATTTGATGGGGTACCAGTACATAAACATGTCGTACATGATATTGCCAAAGCATATCCTAAACTGCCCATCCAGTTGGGCGGCGGTGTGCGCACTATGAATACCATTGAGCAATACATTACCGCAGGTCTTACCTACATTATTATTGGTACTAAAGCCGTCGAAGATCCTGATTTCGTTACTCAAGCTTGTCGCGAATTTGCAGGGCACATCATTGTAGGTATCGACGCCAAAGACGGTATGGTAGCTACTCACGGCTGGGCAAACGTAACCGATACCAAAGCGACTGAGCTTGCAAAACGCTTTGCCAATGCTGGAGTATCATCTATTGTTTATACCGATATCGCACGTGATGGCATGATGCAAGGCGTCAACGTTGAGCAAACCGTCAATTTGGCACGTGAAGGTGGTCTACCGGTTATCGCTTCAGGCGGCGTGACTGATATGCAAGATATTAAGTTGCTAAAACCTTATGGTGATTGCATTGAGGGCATCATTACAGGACGTGCCATTTACGAGGGCACATTAGATCTTGGTGAAGCGCAGAGCTACTTAGACCTCTGATGATTGTGAGTAAGCTATCTATTTTGTATCTTATGTTTATGTTGTAAGATAGCTGTCACTAAAAATAACAGTAAAGGATGCTTATGTTAGCTCACTCTGACCATTTACCTGTAACCAAACGATTGCAAGTATTAGGTTGGCTGCTTTTGCTCATGAGTGTTTTTTATAGTTTACCTGTTTATGCAGCGGGTGAAGCGCTTACAAATACTCCGGCATCGAATTTAAATAGTATTATCGCGACAGAGATACAACCAGAAGTGCCAGATTCTAGCACTGATGCCTCTGGTACTAGTGTCACAAGTACTGATAGGCCACTACCGACCACTACTCCAGAACCTATAGAGCCCCCTCCTACTCTTAGTGGCGAGAGTACCAACAATGCTCAAATTGAAACCACACCCACCTTACAAAAAGACAATGACATCCGTCAGCGTATCAGTGGCATTTTCTCTGAGATTGAAGGTTTACAAGCAGTTAATGTCAGCGTCACTCAAGGCGTGGTTACTTTAACAGGTGAAACCCCTAACGAAAAAAAAGCTCAACAAGCGATTAATCTGACTAATCGCTTAACGGATGTCGTGACCGTTGAGGATAAGATTATCCGTACGCTTGATGTACAGGATAATGTCTCAACGGTATATCAAGGTCTCAAGACGCAAAGCATGAATCTGGTTAAAGCCTTGCCACTATTATTGGTAGGTATCGTTGTATTTGCAATCGTATCTTGGTTTGGCAGCTGGTTATCTAAGCGCCAAAAAATGTGGCAGCGTTTGACACCCAATCCCTTTGTGGCTGAACTCTTATCACAAACTGTCAAAGTAATATTTATTGTTTTTGGCTTGATATTGGCATTAAGTTTAGTAGGCGCAGAAACTATTTTAAGCACGTTGCTCGGTGGTGCGGGGGTCATCGGTATAGCGGTTGGTTTTGCTGTCAAAGATTCTATAGAAAATTATATTGCCTCTCTTATGCTAAGTATCCGCCAGCCATTTCGTGCTCGTGATCAAATAAGGATTAATGACCACGAAGGAATCGTTGTGCGTCTAACCTCACGTGCCACTATTTTGATAACTTTAGACGGCAATCATTTGCGCATTCCTAACGCCGAAGTTTTTAAAGGCGTCATACTCAACTATACTAAAAACCCTGAGCGCCGTTTTACTTTTGAATTAGGCGTGGATGCCAATGATGATCCACTCGCAGCGATTAAAGTCGGATTAGATGCCATAGGTCAGTTAAAATTTGTACTCGATCAGCCCAAAGCAGTTGCCATCATCGCGAATGTTGGCGACTCTAATATCCTCCTTGAATTTCAAGTATGGGTCAATCAATCAGTCACTGATTTTGCAAAAGCTCGCAGTATTGCGATTCGAGAAACCAAACATGCGCTCGAAAACGAAGGCTTTAGCTTACCTGAACCTATTTATCGTTTGCGTTTTAATGATAAATTAGAAAAAGCCTTTGAGTATGCACAAAATGTCAACGGTACTGCAAATACCAATACTGATATGACGATTACGACCAACACGCCAGATTCTGCGATTGACCATGCTACTGATGCTGATAGTCGCGATGATAAAGATAAAAAACGTGCTAAGGCGCGTGCTAAATATATTTTACAAGGTCGTAATGCTGATGATGTGCTTGATGCTCGTCCTGATGAGAAGTTAATGGCAAAAGTTGAGCAGGAAATTGCAGAGAGCTCTGGTGAAACAGATCTATTAAATAAAAATAGCCCGCAAGAATAACTCATATCAAGAATTATCAAAGAGATGTATAAAGGTAGGCATAATAAATGCACCGTAAAATGACACATTCAGCTATATTGTAAGAGATGAGTCATGCAGCTAAGACATCTAATTATTCTAGCATTGGTAGGCATTGTCGTTTTATTGGGCTTTAATATCATCAATGCTAAGCGCCACGAGCAAAGTAGAGCGGTAGTCTCAAGCAGTGCTATACCTACATCGACCATATCGACTCAGGATTCAAACCCTGCCATAGATATCGCAAGCCAGCCTTTAGAAAACCAGCCCAAAGCTATTATTGATAAAGCAACTACCCAAATAAACCAAGCCGAGCAAGCTGACCAAGACCGATTAGAGCAAATGAATGATGCTCAGTAGGGTGTTCAAATTATATAAACGACAGACGTAAAAAAAAGCTAATGAGAACAGTAGCCTTTTTTTACGCCTGTCATTCAAACTTAGCTTTTTTTGCTAGAGCTTTTATTATTGCGGCTACTGCTTTTCTTAGCAGGACTCTTGTTAGCAGAGTTCTTGTTTGTTTGATTCATCTGGCTTGATTGTAATTTGGCTTTTAAATCAAAGTCGATTTGTAAAAGATCCATATTGACACCCGCGACTTTAACTTTTACGAGGTCACCAAGACCAAACAAAGTGCCTTTGTCTTTGCCGATAAGCTGTTGCTGCTGCTCATCATAAACAAAAAAGTCATCGCCGACATTTGAGATATGGACCAGACCATCGATATATAGATCAGTCAGTGTGACAAATAGTCCAAAGCTAGTGACAGTAGTCACCACCCCCTCAAACTCTTCACCTACATGGTCTTTCATGTAGTGACACTTAAGCCAAGACTCTACAAAGCGCGATGCTTTTTCGGCACGGCGTTCAGTATCTGAGGTTTGCGTACCTGCGCCATCAAGCGAGAAGTCCATGACAGGCTGCTTGCTATTAGTCACTTTTGCTTTAATCGCGCGATGCAGCATCAAATCAGGATAGCGGCGAATCGGTGAAGTAAAGTGGCTATACTCATCATAGGCCAAGCCAAAGTGACCGATATTATCAGGCGCATAGTTTGCCTGCATCATCGAGCGTAACAACATGCTATGAATACTGACCGCATCAGGGCGATCTTTAGTGGCTTCAATGAGACGCTGATAATCCGCTTGCGTTGGACTTTCTTCAGGAAAGCTTAAACCAAAGTTTTTTGCGTATTCATGAATACGCATGGACTTTTCGCTATCAGGCTTATCGTGATTGCGATATAGTACAGGTAGCTCATTTTTCAGCGCAAAGTTTGCCGCACAGGTATTGGCAAGCAGCATACATTCTTCAATCAGCTTATGCGCATCGCCACGTGTACGTGGCAAGATAGCCGCAATTCCACCTTTTTCGTTAAACTTAATATAAGTCTCAACGGTTTCAAATTCCATTGCATGACGTTCTTCACGTTTTTTAAGAAGCAGTTCATACAATTGATGCAGCGTATCGACAGATTTCTTAACGTCTTTATTAGCTGTTAATGATTTTGGAATGCTGTCATCTTTTGGATTGGCAAAATAATCATTGACTTGATTATAAGTTAAGCGCGCTTGTGAGTGCATGATTCCAGGATAGAATTCGTAACCTGTCACATTGCCTGCCCGCGATATCTTAATATCGGCAACCATACATAAGCGGTCCACAGAGGGGTTCAGCGAGCATAAACCATTCGATAACACTTCAGGTAACATCGGAATCACACGATGCGGGAAGTACACAGAAGTGCCACGCTCATAAGCGTCTTGATCCAGTGGAGAGTTTGGCGTCACATAGTGGCTCACATCAGCGATAGCCACCAATACTCGGTAGTTGCCTCCAGAGCGTTTTTCAGCAAATACTGCATCATCAAAGTCGCGTGCATCTTCGCCATAGATGGTAATCAGTGGCAAATCACGCAAGTCGGTGCGACCTTTAAAGTCTTTTTTGCTCGGTTCTCTAAAATCATTTGCTTGTTTTAGAGCCGCTTCGCTAAATTCTGAGGGAATATCATAATTGAGCAACGTTGTCTCAATGATGAGCTCACGATCATTATCATCGTTGAGTCTCTCAGTAATTTTACCCGTGGCAAACTCATGCTGGTTGGGCCAATCAATCACATCGACTTTAACAGGATCGCCTTGTTTTGCGCCCACGCTCTGTACATTATCCTCAGTCACTGTAATAGGCTGGTGATTGTTAGGACTACCAAGCTCAACACAATACCCATCTTCATCACGAGCAAGCGTACCAATAAACTGATTTTGATGGCGTTCAGTTACATCAACAATGCGACCTTCAGTACGACCGCGGTTGTCGGTTGTCGTACCAACTGCATTAACCGTATCACCGTTGAACACCCAGCGCATCTGTTTTTCATGCAAGAATAAGTCTGGCATGTCTGCTAAGACAACAAAACCGAAACCCTTGGGATGAGCTGACACAGTACCACTCACAACATCTTGCTGCGTGACGGCACGAAAGCGATAAGGACGTCCTTCACGATTCACTTGTCCATCACGAGCCATGGCTTTTAAACGATTGCCTAAAGCGTCAAACTGATCTGGATCATTGATATCAAAAGCCTTTGCCAGCTGCTGATGCGTGGATTCACCTTGTGCAGCGATCGTGGTTAGTATCAGCTCACGAATAGGGATAGGATTGTCATATTTTTGTGCCTCACTTGAGGCGTTTGGATCATTCCAACTCATAAATTACCGTATCTATTTTTAAAATTATTAATAATGGCTATCTTAACACGAACGACGTGTCAATATCTTACGTCAATGGTGTTATATCTATCCGACAGCATACCGTTTCTGGATAGGCTGCTATATCAGATATCGATATCAGTAGTACCAGATTTATTTGTGATTTTTTTACTATTAATCTCTTTTGACACCTCAAGCACAGTCGTTTGATTAGATTTATCTAAATACTTCTGTGCTTTGTCGACTTCGGTCGTTAAGGTATTGACCGTTTGCTTCATGTTTTCTAGCGCCTCGATTTTGTAATTACTGATCATATCAATCGTGTCATAGACATTATTGAAGGCATTTTGCAATTTATCAAGCTCAATGGTACTACTGGTTGCTTGCTCATGGATCTCACCTGATTGACGTTTAAGCATCGCAGAAGTAGACTCAATTAAGCTACTGGTCGTTTTATTTAACGCAGTGATTTGATCAAGAACCAGCTTTTGATTCGTCATCGCTTGTGCGACGACGACTGCCGTGCGTAGTGCTGAGACCGTTGTCGTGGTCGCGCGATCCACACCTTTAATCAGCTCCAAATTATTTTTACGAATGGTATCTAGCGCAAGATAACCTTGTACGTTGACTGCCAGCTGAGTCAAAAAGTCAGTGTTTTTTTGGCGTACATAGAACAGCATCTCTTCTTTTATGATACGTGCTTTTTCTGGGTCAGTGGCTTCTAATGCGTAGACTTTTTGCTCAAGTTGCTCATCAATTTTTTTACCGACATAGATATATTGGCGAATCGATTGCATGAGCTCCCACATATTGACTTTTTCTTGTTCAATCATCGCATTATCTTTGAGCAGCTCGTCCTTACCATTGTATAGGCTAGTAACAACTGCATTGATATGTGACTGCGCTGACTCATATTGACGAAAGTAATCTTGTACCTTATTGCCAAAGGGAATGAGACCGAACAGCTTACGTGAGCTGGTCAGCTCTTTTTTACTGGGGTCCAAATCCTCTACGATACCGCGTAGCTCAGTGAGCGACTTGGCAATAGGAGAATTATCGAACAGGCTATCGTTGATACTTTTTGCTGGCAACTCAAGCATGCGATTAGAGACTTGGGCCGACTCACGGATTTCTTTGGAGCCTAAATTATGGATAGATTGTAGGTTCTGCTGAAAGTCAGGACCATGCACGGGATTAGTGATAACATGATCGACAAATGCGTCAACTTTGGCATCAAGCTCTGGAATTTGATTTTCATCTAGCTTGACCATCTGATCTGCTTCGCTTTTTTCTATCTGTTTTACGGGAGCAGGCGGGGTCAAGGAGATACTGGGTGTATTTGCATTTTCGGGTGGAGTAAGTTCTTGCATAGATATTCCTATAATACGCTAATAGTTAAAAAGTAGAGACTGACATTGTTTTTTAATTTTTAGTTACCAGCCTATGTTAGGGTTAGAGATAATTTGTGAAGTTACAGATAAATGGGTTAGCTGCGTAAAATAATTGATAGTGATAAGAGCGCTTTTATTGGTGAAGATACAAATAAATGTAGGTTAAGTCTAAAGATTATCGTGTAATCGTAGGGCCGTGAAGACTGATTTTGTAAAGCTATGTGGTAATTAGAATAATGGACTTACTGCATTAAATAGCAAAAAACCATCAATATCCCGCAGCATATTGATGGTCAAAAATAAAGACAAGTAAATATGGCAATAGGAATTATCTATTGCTCAATTATCTTTTCTTAGTAGGGCCTAACAGCATACCCATTTGCCGACCTTCCATTTTTGGATGTTGTTCGACGTTTGAGATATCGGCCGTATCTTCGATAATACGCTCAAGTTGCTTGCGACCAATGTCTTGGTGCGCCATTTCACGACCACGAAAGCGAATACTCACTTTAACTTTGTCCTGATCTTCTAAGAAGCTCATAATTTTTTTCAGTTTTACCTGATAATCGGCTTCTTCAGTACTAGGACGCAGTTTCATCTCTTTAAGCTGAGTTTGCTTTTGATTTTTTTTAGCCTCTTTTGCCTTTTGTTTTTGATCATAAAGGTAGTGCTTGTAGTCCATGATCTTACATACTGGCGGCTTGGCATCGGGCACTAATTCAACTAAGTCTAGGTTTTCATCACGTGCCGCTTTCATGGCGGTTTCGATATCAACCACACCCATTTGTTCGCCATCCTCTCTGACGAGACGAACTTCTTTAACGCTGATATCTTCGTTGGTGTTTAGACGGTTTGACTGTTTAATAGGTATTACTCCTGATCTGTTTTTTGATTCTGTCGGCCTTTTTGGGCGACGGCAGTTTGTACTAATGTAGTAAATTCAGAGACAGACATCACGCCTAGGTTTTCACCTTCGCGGGTTCGGACGTTGACACTGCCTGATTCGACTTCTTTATCCCCCAATACTAGCATATAGGGAACACGTTCTAATGTTTTCTCTCGTATCTTAAATCCAATCTTTTCGTTACGCAAGTCGCTGACCGCGCGCAGACCTGCATTTTTTAGCTCATTAACCACATTTTTGCAAGCATCGCTTTGTTTATCAGTAATATTCATGACAGCAACTTGTTGCGGAGCAAGCCAAACAGGCATCCACCCAGCATAGTTCTCGATGAGTATACCAATAAAACGCTCGAATGAACCCAAGATGGCACGGTGCAGCATAATCGGAGTGTCACGCTCGTTTTGTTCATTTACGAATTCAGCATCGAGACGCTCGGGCATGTTGGGATCGACCTGAATCGTACCGCACTGCCATACGCGTCCTAAAGAATCTTTCAAGCTAAATTCAATCTTCGGCCCATAAAATGCGCCTTCGCCTGGTAGATATTCCCAGTCAAGACCTGAACTATCAAGTGCATCAGCCAGCGCTTTTTCGGCAAAATCCCAAGATTCATCGCTACCCACGCGTTTTTCGGGGCGCGTCGACAGCTTCATAATGATATTGTCAAAGCCAAAATCTTCATAAACAGCAAGCGTGAGCTTGATAAAATCTGCCACTTCCTGCTGAATTTGCGCGGGCGTACAAAAGATATGCGCATCATCTTGCGTAAAACCTCGTACGCGCATCAAGCCATGCAATGAACCTGACGGCTCATTTCGATGACATGAGCCAAACTCTGCCATACGTAATGGTAAGTCACGATAAGACTTTAAACCTTGGTTAAATACTTGCACGTGACACGGGCAATTCATTGGCTTTACTGCATAATCACGGTTTTCACTTGATGTCGTAAACATATTGGTCGCATAGTTGCCCCAGTGTCCTGAGCGCTCCCACAAACTACGATCAACGATTTGCGGCGTTTTGATCTCTTCATAGCCATTATCATGCTGTACTTTACGCATATATTGCTCAAGTACCTGATAAATTGTCCAACCATTGGCATGCCAAAATACCATCCCTGGCGCTTGCTCTTGCATATGGAAAAGATTTAACGCTTTACCAATCTTACGGTGATCACGTTTTTCGGCTTCTTCAATACGCTGGATATAAGCTTTGAGATCTTTCTTATCTGCCCAAGCAGTTCCATAAATGCGTTGTAGTTGTTCGTTTTTGGCATCGCCGCGCCAATAAGCACCTGACATTTTAGTTAGTTTAAATACTTTCAAGAAGCGAGTGTTTGGCACGTGTGGACCACGGCACATATCGACATATTCTTGATGATGATATAGACCAAAAGCTTCTTCGCCTGGCATATCATTAATCAGCTTAAGCTTATAGTCTTCACCGCGTTCTTCAAATATTTTGATGACTTCATCACGTGGCGTTATCTTCTTTATGACGTCATAGTCCTGCTTTATCAACTCCATCATGCGCTTTTCTATCGCTTCCATGTGCTCAGGCGTAAATGGTGTCTCACTATAGATGTCATAATAAAAACCATCTTCGATAACAGGGCCAATGACCATTTTCACATCAGGATAGAGCTGCTTTACCGCATGACCTAATAGATGGGCGGCTGAGTGACGGATAATGTCGACACCATCAGCATCTTTTGGGGTAACGATTTCAACCTTAGCGTCGTGAGCAATAGGGTCGGACGCGTCAACTAAGTGACCATCTACGCGTCCAGCAACCGTGGCTTTGGCCAAACCTGCGCCAATACTTTGCGCCACTTCCATGACCGTTGTATTGCCTTCGAAGTTTTTTACGCTACCATCGGGTAAAGTAATCGCTACCATAATCTATTCACCTTTTTGGGTCCGTTGGCAGTGATGATTGCAACCATCAATCATATAACCGTAAGACCACGTCAATTATATCTAACCGCTATAATATGTTGAAGAAATAGGCATTAACCACAAACACTGCGTTAAAATTTATCTTATATATTATGCTAATTAAGTAGCTATCTAATAACTGATCATCAAATCGCTATAATATAGAATAAGTTGCTTGTTAATAAGAGTAAGTAGGAGTGCCATGTAGTAATGTCATAAAAGCCGCTATTATAGCAAACGCTGTCTATTAACACTAGACAGCCGCGACGAAGTCAGCTTCCCTATATAGGTACGCTTAATGTCAATATCAATAGTGACGAATATATCTATAGATACATCTGCTATAACA